>JALWQC010000039.1 GCA_027080755.1 Paracoccaceae bacterium | reverse complement strand
CGGCGGGGTGGACAGCCTGATCGAACACCGCAAATCGGTAGAGGGGCCGGACTCCCCCGTCGCAGCCAACCTTCTGCGCCTGTCCGTGGGCATAGAGGACGTGAATGACCTGATAAACGATCTGGAACAGGCATTGGAGCGCAGCGCATGAAACATTTCACCCAGAACCCCCGCGACCCCGATTTCGTGCAAAACCCCTATGCGTTTTACGAAACCGCGCGCGGCGAGCCGCTGTTTTACTGGCAGGACTATGATCTGGTCTGCGCGCTCGATCACGCGGCGGTCAACGCCATGCTGCGCGACCGCCGGTTCGGCCGCGAGGCCCCCGCCGGCTTTGCCCCCGAACATCCCGAACACCTGAAACCCTTCTACGACGTAGAGGAACACTCGATTCTGGAACGCGAGCCGCCAACGCACACCCGCCTGCGCTCCTTGCTGACGCGCGCCTTCACCAGCCGCCGCATCGCGGAGATGGAGCCGCAGATGACCGCCCTGTCCCACGATCTGCTGGACGGGTTCAGCGGCGATACCATCGACCTTTTGCCTGCCTTTTGCGAAAAAATCCCGATCATCATCATCGCCCGCCTGCTCGGCGTCCCCGAGGAAATGGCCGACCAGCTGCTGGCCTGGTCCCATGACATGGTGGCCATGTATCAGGTCCGGCGCGACCGCAGCGTCGAGGATGCCGCCGTCAAGGCAACGCTGGAATTTACCGCCTATATCCGCGACTTTATCGAAAAGCGCCGCCATGATCCGCGCGACGACCTGATCACCAGCCTGATCGCGGCGCGCGACGAGGGCGCAAAGCTGTCCACCGACGAACTGGTCACCACCTGCATCCTGCTGCTGAATGCGGGGCACGAGGCCACGGTGCATGCTTTTGCCAACGGCATCAAGACGATACTGGAAAGCGACGCCCCCGCCGCCAGCTATTTCACCAGCCCCGAACGCACCCTTGCCACGGTAGAGGAAACCCTGCGGTACGACCCGCCGCTCCATATGTTCACCCGCTACGCGATGGAGGATGTGGACATCTTCGGCCACCGCTTCAAAACCGGCGATACGGTGGGGCTGCTGCTGGCCGGGGCCAACCGCGATCCGGCGAAATTTCCCCATGCAGAGCGTTTCGATGTGGAGCGCGGCGGGGTCGGGCATCTGTCCTTCGGGGCGGGGCTGCATTTCTGCATCGGCGCCCCGCTGGCGAAACTGGAAATCTGCGTCGCCCTGCCGATCCTGTTTGCCCGTTTCCCCGACATGCAGCTGGCCGGCACACCGCAATATGCCGACCGCTATCATTTCCACGGCCTGAAGGCGCTGGAGGTTACGCTCTAGCGCCCTCTACCCGCTAGCGGTTCCAGTCAAACACGAAGCTGGAATCAAAACCCTTCCAGTCGCTGGACCTTACCCCGAAGGATTCCGATCCGGCATAGCTGTCCAGCCCCTGCACCCGCAGAACGGTAACCGTGCCGCCGTTCTTGTCCAGAATACCGGAATGGATGGCGGCGGCGCAGATATTGCTGTCGGCGGTATAGGGGCTGCTGCCCCAGACGCTGCCTTGGGGTTTGGCCGTCTTGCCGCAGGCACAGGTATAGCTGTCCACACCCGCCGGCAGGGTTGTGCAGGTTGCAATCGCCGATGTATCCACCTTGGGGAGCGGGACCGGCTGGAAGCTGCGCCCGTAGCCGCCCCAGTCAAAAGAGGTCACGCCGTTCTGTGTCGATCCGGCATAGCTGTCCTGCCCCGGCGCCGCCTTCAGCAGAACCGGCCCGCCGTCTTTGGTAATCACGCCGCTTTGCAGCGCGGCGGTGCAAACGTCGGAATCCCCCGTATAGGGGCCACTGCCCCAAAGGCTGCGCGGCGCGAACCCCGAGGGGCATTTACACAGGTACGACTCCCCCTGCGAGGGGAACGGCCCGCATTCCGGCGCCTGATCGAGATCCGCCTGCGTTATCGCACCCGATCCGGCAAAAACCGGCGCGGCCAGTCCAGCAAAAAGGCCGGCGACAAGGGTGAAAACGGCCAGCGGGGACAAAAGGTATTTTGTGTAAAACATGGTGATTCCCTTTCCTTCCAATGAAATCACCACAAGTATCCTAAAAAATCCTTACCGAATCAAATTTTGCCCTGCAACGGCTGGGCCTGTTCGACCAGCTGCACGAAATAGCTGGCGCCTATCGGGCTGATTTCGTCGTTGAAATCATATTCGGGGTGGTGAACATTCGCGCCTTCTCCCTGCCCCAGAAAGGCATAGGCCCCCGGTCGGGCCTGCAACATAAAGG
>JALWQC010000038.1 GCA_027080755.1 Paracoccaceae bacterium | reverse complement strand
TTTTGCCCCTGTTATCCCCTATCAGGGGGACGATATTGCCTAACTTTTGCGCCCCCGGCCATGCTGCCTGCATCAACCGCGTATCGCTGCAGATACGGATTTCCAACAGGGTTCAGGCCCGCAAAATAAAGGATATATCCCATGAAAAAGACATTTACCGCCGCTGTCGCCGCCCTTGCTGTTGCCACCTCGGGCATTGCTGTTACACCGGCAAAGGCCGCCCCCAGCGATCAGGATGTTCTGTTGTTCATTGTCGGGGCGATTGCCGGCGCTGTTGTGGCCAATAACGCGGCACGCGCCAATGCGCCGGCCACGGCCGATCCGGTGGCGCGCACCTTTTCCACCGGCCCGCTGGATGTGCCGCAAACCTATATGTTCGATCTGGACCGCGGGCGTGTGACCAGCGGGCGCAACGCGGATATCTGGTTCGAGGCCGTAAACAGCCACCGCCGCTATCTGACCCCCTGGAACGGGGCCGAAATCGCCGTGGGGGACAAAAGCAATCGCGGGTTGGAGGGCTGCCGCACCGCGCGCTATTCCAGCCGCCGCGTTCCGCTGAACCGTCTGGACGAGGGGGACTATATCTGCGTGAAAACGTCCCGCGGCCGCTTCAGCCAGTTCCGTATCAACGACATCACCCCGGGGCGCAACAAGACCCTGCGTCTGGGCTATACCACCTGGGAATAACAGACATGGCGGGGCCTTCGCACAGGTCGGCCCCGCCAGCGGTTTCAAACACCTGCGCGCGGGCCTATTCCCATTCCAGCACCTGAAAGGCCTTTTGCGCGTTTTTACCGGCAAACTGCTTGAAATGGACCAGATAGCTGAACTCCGACTGGTCCACATTGACCGAGCCGATAATATCCCCGCCATCCGCAATATAGGCCCGCATTTTGTCCCGCAGGTTCACCAGATAGTCATAGGTATCATGGGTAGCAACGGCCAGCGTGGTGACATGGCCATGCCCGGGAACGACATATTCGGGGGCATAGGCGGCCATGGCCTCGAATCCGGCGATCCAGTTCAGGAAGCGGTCCTCGCCAAAGCCGAGCATACGTTCCGAAAACACGATATCGCCTGTGAACATCACGCTTTTATCGGCAAGCCAGACAAAGCTGTCGCCCGGGGTGTGGCCGCCGGTTTCGGGGTGGATGATCCGGATGGTCTCCCCGCCGAATTCCAGCGTATAATCGGTGTCGAAGGTGATGTCGGCCCTGGCCGGTCGGGTGCCGGCCAAAGCATCCCCCAGATATTTTTCCAGGCTGGCGAATTCCTGATCCAGCCGTGCATAGCGGTCGGCTTCGGCCGCAGCAGAGCTGATAACCACGGCGCCCTGTGCCTGCCAGTATTCGTTCCCCAGCCAGCGATGATCCTGCCCGCCCGTGTCGATCACATATTTCACGGGCAGATCGGTGATCTTGTCTAGGGTGTCGTCAATCAGTTTGGCCCCGTTCCAGCTGCCGCCGGGATCGACCAGAACCACGCCGTCCGGGGTGACGATCACGCCAAAGGTGGCGTTATCGCCGAAATTTTCGGGGCTGCGCTGCTGAAGCGTGCCGACCAGCGCGTAGATGTTATCCACGACCGGCTGGATTTCCAGTTCGTCGGCAACGGCAGTCTGCGAGAGAAAGGGCAGGAATGCCGCGATAAAAAACAGGCGTTTCATTATGGGTCCTTTTGTCGGGGGCGAGTCATTTGACATACCGCTTGGGCGTAAGCGGGCTTTTTAACAGATGGTACGGGGCGGGGGCATGATTGCTATCATGTTTGCGGGATTTTTTGCACCACCTGTTTTTTGTAGGCTAAAGGCATGTGGACCATGAATTTTTGAATATTTCCATGTGGTTGCAGGATCTCCGTCCTGTCTACTAACATATGTTAGTAAACACCGAATCCGGCAAAAAACGCCCCTGTTTCCGGCAGGGTTTTCAGAATTCCTCGATCGTGACCACGCCGGGGATGTGTTTGATTGCGCCCTTGATTTGCGGCGTGATGTCGTATTCCCCGGGCAGGGTGATTTCGACCTCGCCGGGCAGGTCGGGGTGGAACAGGATCAGGTTTACGGGGCCTTTGGGGATGCGCCGGCTGTCGCTTTTCGCCAGTCGGGTCACCAGCGAGGGCACGGCCTCGGCTTCGTTCAGGAACACCTTCAGGCCGACGGCGGCCGTGTTGGCAAGGGCGCTGTCCACCGCCTGAAAGCCGCGCGCCAGCAGCTTCAACTGCCCGCCTTCCATGTCGGCCTCTACGCTGACGACAACGTTTTCGCCGGTTTTCAGCAGATCGCTGG
>JALWQC010000037.1 GCA_027080755.1 Paracoccaceae bacterium | reverse complement strand
GTCCTCGATGGCCAATATCGCCGGCGGAACCTTGCCCGCAGCGGTGATCTGGCCGGTGAAAAAGCGCCCGAAGTTGTCCGCCGCCTCGATCACGGCGCGATAGCCGGCGATATTGGCCATCGAGGACAGCGCATCCATTTTCTGCGCCCGCGAGATCCGCGGCACCATATCCATGGCGATCGTGTTCACACCTTTGGTTTTCAGCTTTTTCAGCAGATCCTCGTTCTGGGCCGGCCAGATGAAGGAAATCAGTATCTGCCCCTTGCGGAAGCGCTTTACCTCTACCTCTTCGGGGGCGCGGACCTTGACGACGATGTCAACGGCCTTCCACAGCGCGGCGGCGGTTTTGACCACCTCTACGCCCGCGTCCTTATAATCCTGATCCGAGAAACGGGCCGCTTCGCCCGCCCCGCTCTGGATGACACACTCATAGCCCAGTTTTTGCAACGCAAGGGCCGATTGCGGTGTCATCGCCACCCGGGCTTCGCCGGGGTAAATTTCTTTTGGCGCACCAATTTTCATAATTCTTGTTCCTTAGTCCTGTTGGAGGAAGGGGTTCCAGCTATATCTAGCGGCATATTAGAATAATTCAAAGTGTCTGAGGCGAAAAAACCGCGAATACCTGACTAATATGGTCGCAGTCTGGCGAAACAGTGGAATGCCGGCGGGGAGGCGGGCGGGATTTCCATTTTCTGGCAACTTGTTAAGGGGTTGTTTTGCCTGAATTTTTACCGGATTCACAACTACTAAACCGGTTTAGTGGAACAGTTGCCAGAAAATCGCACAACCACAAAAAAACACCGGAAATTTTCGGAAAATCCCGCCGGGAACCGCGAAAATCACACGCGCTGGAAACCGTGGATCAGGTATTTCAGCCCCGCCGCCGCACCGATCACAATCGCGCCCAGGGCAATCGGGGCGCTGTAGCTTAGCGCGGAAAAGGCCGTCAGCCCCTGCCCGACCGAACAGCCGATGGCCAGAACCCCGCCCGTTCCCATCAGGAACGCCCCGAAAACAGAACGCCCCATCTCGCGCGCGTCATCGCAGGCCTCCCAGCGGAAGCGCCCCTTGATCATCGTCCCGACGGCCGAGCCGACAAGCACCCCGACAACGGAACCGGTGCCGAAATTCATGCTCGCCCCCGTCCAGGTCATCAGATAGATCAGGGTTTCGCCCAGAGGCGCGGAAAAGCTGTGCGATTCCACCTCTACCCCGCCAAAGCCGTTTTGCGCGATATAGGTCGTCCCCCACCAGCCAGACACGATGGACAGGCCGACAACGACAGACCAGACAACATGCGTGCGCGAGCGGCGAAAGGCCGGATCCCAGAACGCCCAGAGCATCAGCCCCCCCGCCACCAGCAAGGCCGGAACCAGCGCCGGAACCCCCAGCGTGGCCCCCAGCATGTCGGCAATGCCCTGCGGCGTGGCGTCGGGGTCGGCAAAACGGGTCGGGAACAGGATCTCGCGCAGGGCAGCCGTCGGCCCCCCGATCATCATATAGGCCGAGATCCCCATCACCGTCGCCACGATAAAACTGCGCATGTCCCCGCCGGCCATCCGCGCCAGCGCACCATAGCCGCAGTTACCCGCCAGCGCCATGCCGAACCCGAACATCAGCCCGCCGGTAATGGTGGCTATGATATTGAACTTGTAGATAAAAAACCGGGATCCGGCATATTCCACCACCCCGAGCGCATTCAGCAGGAACACCCCTGTAATCGCCGTGGCAATCGCCAGCCCCCACATGCGCAGGCGGCGTTTGTCGCGGCCGTAAAGCGTGTCCTCTATCGCCCCGAGCGTGCAAAACCGCCCGATTGCCGAGGCAAGCCCCAGCCCCAGCCCGCCAATCAGCCCGACCAGGGCCGCCAGCTGGTTGTCGGCCAGAAAATCCATCAGGCTTCGGGGTCCTTGATGCCTTCGGGATTACCCTCGGGGTCAAAGGCGCAGAACATGTCGTAGACCAGTTCGATCATCTGGGTCGCCTTGCGGTCGCCCAGCGAATAATAGATGGTTTTCCCGTCGCGGCGCGAATTCACCAGCCCCTCCAGCCGCAAGCGGGCCAGTTGCTGGCTGACGGCGGCCTGGCGCGAGGATAACAGCTCCTCCAGCTCGGTCACGGATTTTTCCCCCGAAACCAGATGGCACAGGATCATCAGGCGCCCCTCGTGGGCCAGAGCCTTCATGAAATCGGTAGCCGATTTGGCCTTGGACAGGACTTCCTCGATCGCCTCGTCCGTCATTTCGGGTGAGATGGTTGGTAGTGACATCCGCCCTCCTATCAATTCAGGAACCGTCTGTCTGATCCGCATCAGCAGGCAGTTCTGCAAGCATTTTATCCAGCAGGCCCCAGAAAAAATCCGGCCCCGGATACCCCTCCAGCCTGTTTACCTCTTTTCCATCGACAAGCAAGATAAACGTGGGGGTAAACTGCGGTTCGGACACCAGTTCCACGCCTTCGGGCATAGGGTCGTGGATGTCCTGGGGCAGCAGCGGCGCGATCTTGCCTTCGGAGGAATTGGGATAGGCCGGCCCGATCTGTTTATGCCAGCGCGCACACCACGGGCAGCTGTCGGATTCCACCATCATCAGGCGCACCTCGGCACTGGCAATCCCTGCGTAGGCCAGAGTTACCAGCAAAATCATTGTCTTGAGAATTTTCATAGCCGCCCTTTTTGTTGCCATGTTCAACATATGAATATATAGGAATACGTTCCATAGATCAATTTCGCCCGAAAAACAAGGAACGCAAAATGCAGCTAGATGTCAGTTATGCCAGCGCCGCGCTGGCGGGTCTTGCCTCTTTTCTGTCCCCCTGCATTTTGCCGATGGTGCCTTTCTATCTGACCTATATGGCCGGGATTTCCATGCAGGAGCTGGACGAAAGCGTAAAGATCACGCGGGCGGCGCAGCGGCGGCTGATATTGTCGGCCGTCCTGTTTTCGGCCGGCGTCATCACGGTTTTCATGCTGCTGGGGCTAAGTGCCACCATGATCGGGCAGCTGGTGCGCGATTACAACACCGCGCTCAGCTGGGCCGCTGCCGCCCTGCTGGCCCTGTTCGGGCTGCATTTTCTGGGGGTGGTCAAGATCCCGCTGTTTTACCGCGAGGCGCGCCTCGATTCCTCCAGCGTCAAACGGTCCAGTTACCTCGGGTCTTTCCTGATCGGACTGGCCTTCGGCTTTGGCTGGACGCCCTGCGTGGGGCCGGCACTGTCGGCGATCCTGTATCTGGCAACACAACAGGACACCCTGCGCCACGGGGCCGGATTGCTGGCGGTTTACGGGATCTTCATGACCGCGCCTTTCGTGCTGGCCGCCGCTTTTTCCGGGCCGTTCCTGCGCTGGGTGCAACGCAACCGGCGCTATATGGGAATCATGGAAAAACTGATGGGGGCTTTTCTGATTCTGTTCGCCATCCTGATCGTAACCGGCGGAATCGCCAAATTTTCCACCTTCCTTTTCGAGACATTCCCCGATGTTTTCGTCTTCGGTTAACGCAATAAATTCCCGTGATACCCAATAAATACAGCAATTTCCTTGCATGTTGCCGCGCAACAAATGAACCTTATATCAGGAAAAACTGAAATATAATTAATTCCGATATATGAATTTGTGGTTGCATCTTCACGAATGCGTGCGCTACATTTCTTGACGTAGATCAATAACAAAAACCAAAATGGGAGGATAGTGCATGAAGCGCACCGCGTTTCTTTTGATCGGAGCTACCGTAGCGTTCGCGACCGTAGCCGCCGCCGAGGTCATCGCCCCCGATGACGTCGTATTCAACGATGACGGGTCCGTCTCCACTTCGCTGACAGGCGTTGCCGGGGATACGGAGAACGGCCAGAAAGTCATGGTTACCAAATCGCTGGGCAACTGTGTTGCCTGCCATCAGGTGACCGCGCTGGATTACGCCGCATTCCACGGCAACATCGGCCCGTCGCTGGACGGTGTCGGAGACCGGTATGACGAAGCAACCCTTCGCGGTATCGTCATCAACGCCAAGCGCACCTTCAAGGACAGCATGATGCCGCCGATGTACAAGACATCCGGCTTTATCCGTCCGGGCGACTTCAAGGGCCATTCCGTTCCGAACCCGCCGTCGATCCTGACTGCGCAGCAGGTCGAGGATGTCGTTGCTTTCTTGCAAACACTGAAATAACCGATCCGCAAGGATCTCCTGAACAACCTAGGAGTACATAATGAATTTCACGAGACGTGAAGCTCTGATTATCGGCGCAGGGGCTGTTACCGCCGCTGCCCTGCCGATGCAGGCATTCGCCGCAGCGATTGACGATGCGATTGCAGCGTTTACCGGTGGCGCCGAAACCACCGACAGCGGCATCACCCTGACCGCCCCCGAAATTGCCGAGAACGGCAACACGGTTCCGATCTCGGTTTCCGCCCCGGGCGCCGAAAGCATCACCATCCTGGCCTCCGGCAACCCGACACCGAACGTATTGACCTTTACGTTCGGCCCGCTCGCCGGTTCGCAGGAAGCCTCCAGCCGTATCCGCCTGGCCGGTACGCAGGACGTGATCGCAATCGCGAAAATGAAAGACGGCACTTTTGCAATGACCAGCAGCGCCGTGAAAGTCACAATCGGCGGCTGCGGCGGCTGATCTAGAGGAGAAGACAAAAATGGCAAAAGGCGTAAAACCCCGCGTAAAAGTCCCCAAAAAGGCGACGGCAGGCGAAGTCATCACCATCAAGACACTGATCAGCCACAAGATGGAATCCGGTCAGCGTAAGGACAAAGACGGCAACATCATTCCGCGTTCGATCATCAACACTTTCACCTGTGACTTTAACGGTCAGAACGTGATTTCCGTTGAATTGCACGGCGCTGTTTCGACAAACCCGTATTTCCAGTTCGAGGCCAAAGTCCCCGAAAGCGGAGAATTCGTATTCACATGGCTTGACGACGATGGTTCCACCTATACGGACAAGAAATCCATCACCGTCGCTTAAACCATGCATTTATGGGGAGGAATAAATAAAATGAAAATCTCGAATCTGCATCGTTTAGTGCAAATGGCGGCTACGGCCTCTGTTGCAATGGGTCTGGCTGTTTCCGCGCATGCGCAGGAAGAGCCCAAGCTCATCATTAACGGTGAACAGGAAATGATCACGCACGCCATTCCGCCGGCATATATCGACGGGCTGAGCGAAAGCATCTCCGGCTGGGTTTTCCGCACCAAGGAAACCCAGGCGCTGGAGCTGGACGATTTCGACAACCCGGGCATGATCTTTGTCGATCAGGCGCAGGAATTGTGGGACAAGGAAATGGGGCCGGAAAACAAATCCTGTGCCTCTTGTCACGGCGATGTTTCCAGCATGAAGGGTGTTCGCACCGTCATGCCGAAGTTCAACGAAAAAGCCGGAGAGCTTTGGACACTGGAAGACTACATCAACGACAGTCTGACAACCCACATGGGGATGGAGCCCTGGGGCTATACCAGCACCGAGATGACCGCCATGGCGGCCCTGATCGGCAACCAGTCCCGCGGCATGCCGATGAACGTAGCCATTGACGGCCCCGCTGCCCCCTACTGGGCGAAGGGCAAGGAAATGTACTACACCCGCACCGGCGTTCTGGAACTGTCCTGTGCGTCCTGTCATGAAGATAACTACGGCAACTACATCCGTGCCGATCACCTGTCGCAGGGCCAGATCAACGGGATGCCGTCCTATCGCATGAAAAACGCCAAGCTGAACGGCATCCATGCCCGTTTCAAAGGCTGCGTCAAGGACACCAAGGCCGAGACATACAAACCCGGTGGCCCCGAATTCCACGCACTGGAGCTGTACGTAGCTTCGCGCGGGAACGGCCTGTCGGTTGAATCGCCTTCGGTTCGCAACTAACCAGATTGGCCCCGGCATCGCGTCGGGGCCAATTCCCCTTTTCCCGTATTTTTCAAGAGTCAGCGTTGGGGCGCCCCGTGGCGTTCTTACCCTAGCTCTTTTTTATCACTAACCGGAGAAAATCATGATTTCCCGCAGAGACTTCCTACAGGCTTCCGTCGCCGCTTCTGCCATCGTTGGTGCCTCGGGTGTTGGCAACTGGTCCCGGGTGGCCGCGCAGCAGACCCTGACGCAGGACCAGTTGTTGAACTTCAACACCACGGGGAATGTGACGCTGATCCATATCACCGACATCCACGCGCAGCTGAAGCCGGTCTATTTCCGCGAGCCGGAAATCAATCTGGGCGTCGGCGCCGTGAACGGTCTGCCGCCCCATGTGACCGGTCAGGATTTTCTGGACCTGTTCGGCTATGCCCCCGGCACGCCGGAAGCCTATGCGCTGACCTATCTGGATTTCACCGCACTGGCCAAGGGCTATGGCAAGATGGGCGGGCTGGATCGCTGCGCCACAGTCATCAACGCCATCCGCGCCGAGCGCCCCGACGCCCTGCTGCTGGACGGCGGCGATACATGGCAGGGGTCCTATACATCGCAGATGACCGCCGGTCAGGACATGGTTAACGTGATGAACGCGCTGAAGCCCGACGCCATGACCTTCCACTGGGAATTCACGCTGGGTTCCGAGCGTGTGCGCGAGATCGTCAACGGGCTGGCCTTCCCGGGTCTTGGGCAGAATATCTATGACAAGGAATGGGAAGAACCCTCCGAGGATTTCAAACCCTACGAATTCTACGAGCGTGGCGGCGTGAAGATCGCCGTGATCGGGCAGGCCTTCCCCTATATGCCGATCGCCAACCCGGGCTGGATGTTCCCGGAATACTCCTTCGGGATCCGTGACCAGCACATGCAGGAAATGGTGGACGAGGTACGCGAACAGGGCGCCGATCTGGTGGTTTGCCTGTCGCACAACGGTTTCGACGTGGACCGCAAGATGGCCCAGAAGGTCACCGGCATCGACGTGATCCTGACCGGCCACACCCATGACGCCCTGCCCGAGCCGGTCATGGTTAACAAAACCATGCTGATCGCATCCGGTTCCAACGGCAAATTCATCACCCGTCTGGATCTGGACGTGCGCGACGGCCAGGTGCGCGGCTTTACCCACAAGCTGATCCCGATCTTCTCGGACGTCATCGCGCCCGACCCCTCCGTCACCGCCCTGATCGACGAACAGCGCAAGCCGTTTGACGACAAGCTGAGCGAGGTTATCGGCAAGACCGACAGCCTGCTGTACCGCCGCGGCAACTTCAACGGCACATGGGACGATCTGATCTGTAACGCCCTGATCGACGAGCGCGAGGCCGATATCGCCCTGTCCCCCGGCTTCCGCTGGGGTCCGAGCCTGCTGCCGGGCAACGACATCACGCGCGAGGATATCTTCAACGCCACCGGCATGAACTATCCGGCGGCCTACCGTTCGGAAATGACCGGCGAGCAGCTGAAAACCATCATGGAAGACGTGGCCGACAACCTGTTCAACCCCGACCCCTACTATCAGCAGGGCGGCGATATGGTGCGCGTGGGTGGCATGGGCTACGACATCGACGTGTCCAAGAAACAGGGCGAGCGGATCACCAATATGACCATGCTCAAGAATGGCGAAAAGGTCGATCCGGCCAAAACCTACGTCGTGGCCGGCTGGGCCTCGGTGCGCGAAGGGACCGAAGGGCCGGCGATCTGGGATGTGGTGGAAAACTACATCAAACGCCAGGGCACGGTCACGGTTGACCCGAACAAATCGGTGCATGTAACCGGCGCCTGATTTTCACCACGGAAATTTACCCCTCTGCCTTGTCAAAATGGCAGGGGGGCAATAAAACCCGCATCTGCAATATTGCTTTTCCCTATTTATTCATATAAGCGAATGTATGAATAAAAGGTTAATGGAGGAACACATGAGCGAATCGAAGGGATCTACCCGTCGCAGCTTTCTAACCGGCACACTTGCCGCGGGGGGCACTCTGGCCGCCGCCAGTGTCGCCAAAGCCGCCGGGGGCGATCCGGCAATCCTGAACGTGCAGCCCTGGGCGAACGAACTGGGGGACGGCGTCGATGCCCATCCCTACGGCATGCCCACGCGCTATGAATCCAAGGTAATCCGGCGCAATGTACCGTGGCTGACGGCGGACCCGGTGTCCTCTATCAACTTCACGCCGCTGCATGATCTGGACGGCATCATCACCCCCAACGGGCTGGCCTTTGAACGCCACCACGCCGGATCCATTGCCATTCCGCCGCATAAATACCGCCTGATGATCAACGGTCTGGTCGATCAGCCGCTGGTCTTCACGCTGGAGGATCTGAAACGATTCCCGCGCTACAACAAGGTCTATTTCCTGGAATGTGCCGCCAACAGCGGCATGGAATGGCGCGGCCCGCAGCTGAACGGGGTGCAGTTCACCCACGGCATGATCCACAACGTCATGTATACCGGCGTTATGCTGCGCGACATTCTGGCCGAAGCCGGTGTCAAAACCGAAGGCAAATGGCTGCTGGCCGAGGGCGGCGACGCGGCTGGGATGAGCCGCTCCATCCCGATGGAAAAGGCGCTGGACGACTGCATGATCGCCTTCAAGATGAACGGCGAGGCCCTGCGCGCCGAAAACGGCTATCCGGCACGTCTGGTTGTGCCCGGCTGGGAAGGCAACATGTGGGTCAAATGGATCCGTCGTCTGGAAGTGGGCGACCAGCCCTGGGAACAGCGCGAGGAAACCTCGAAATACACCGACCTGCTGGCCAATGGCGTTGCCCGCCGCTTCACATGGCAGATGGATGCGAAATCGGTTATCACCAACCCCTCGCCGCAGGCCCCGATCACCCACGGCAAGGGCCGCACGGTTATCACCGGCATTGCCTGGACCGGCAACGGCGTGATTTCCGGTGTCGATGTCACGCTGGATGGCGGGATCAACTGGCACAAGGCCCGCATCGACGGCTCGAGCCTGGATAAATCCATGCACCGGTTCTATTACGAGTTCGACTGGGACGGCAAACCCTTGCTGCTGCAATCGCGCGCCCATGACACGACCGGCTATGTGCAGCCGACCAAGGACCAGCTTCGCGCCATCCGTGGCACCAACTCTATCTACCACAACAACGGTATCCAGACCTGGGCCGTAAATTCCGAAGGGGAGGCCGAAAATGTCGAAATCTCTTAATCTCGCGTTTGCACTGTCGCTGCTGGCCGCGCCGGTTCTGGCCAATGATCTGGGCCGTCCGGCCACGGATGCGGAAATTGCCGCCTGGGACATCGACGTGCGCCCCGACGGGCAGGGCCTGCCGCCGGGCGCCGGCAGCGTGGCC
>JALWQC010000036.1 GCA_027080755.1 Paracoccaceae bacterium | reverse complement strand
CCCGAAATCCCCGCCCCCCGCGCCCTTTCGGCATAGCTGACAGCCACATCCCATTGCCCCAGCTCCTGCGCGGCACGGGCGAAAACCAGAAGGGCCTCGGTATCGTCAGGGGTGGTTTGCAGGCGTTCGGCGGCACAAAAATAGGCCAGCGAGAAATCCCGCGCCGCAATGATATCGCCAAGCGCCCCGCGACAGGCGGGATCGGGGACCGGCTTTGCAACGGAGGGTTGCGCTGTGAAAACCACAAGGCAACACATTGAAATCACATATAAAACAGAAGAAAATCGCATGAAGCACCCGCTGAAATTACGGCTGGATTTTTTGCCGCATATTCCTTAATATCCGTTAACCCAATACCCAGTTTTCCGGCGTTTTACAACCGCGCCGCAGAGTTTGTTGAACGGAGCCGTTATGCGTAACCCCATAGTCCCCACCCTTTTTGCCCTGACACTCGCCGCTTGCAGCAACGGGGCTTCTACGCCCCCCACGCCCTATGTGGCCGCGCCGATCGCCGATCTGGCCGCCGATACGCCGCTGGAAGTGCGCGGGAACCACACCGGATGGTGGCGCAACAATCAGGTGCCGGTCGGGCAAAATGCGGTGAACGAAAACGGGCCCAAGCTGCAGCGGCTGGTCACGACCACCACGACCGGGGCCTATGTCGCCGTGTTCCGCAACAATATCACCAATGACAACTACGGACGCGCCGTGTTTACCATGCCGGCCAACGGCGCGGTTGTTACCGGCACGACGGATCAGGGTTATAAATTCACAATCACCAACAATAACAATACTTTGACCTATACGCTGACCGGCCTGTTTTCGATCGCGACAAAGCCGGGGCCGTCGGCGGGGCGCTATGCCTATGGCGGGTATGCCGCGGGTTCCTATACGCCGACCGCCGATCTGCCGACTACGGGCAGCGCGACCTATACCGGCTCTTTCATCGGGCAAAGCAGCGTGGCGGGGCTGGTGACGGGGGATGCCAGCATTACGGTCGATTTCAGCGCCGGCACCAATCAGGTTTCCGGCGCCATTACCAATATCTCCGGCGGCGGCTATACGATAAACGATCTGAGCATCTCCGCCACGATTCAGGGGCTGGACAGCAGCTATAGCGGGGTTGTCGTAACCGGCACCGCCACGGGCAGCGGCGCGGATTTCCCGCAAGGCATCACGGGGCCGGTCGATGGCGGGCTGTATGGTCCCTCGGCGGATGAAACCGGCGGCACGCTGCGGGTGAAAAATGTCGATAACTTCCTGACCGGATCTTTTGGCGGAAACTAGGGCGTTTTCCTGAAAAGCACTTGTATTACAGCGCATTATGCCCCGCTGTGATGTCTACTAACATATGTTAGTAAACAGACGGGGCGCAAAAATCCGCGCCCTTCAGGACACTTCGTCAACCATCTTTGCAACCAGCGCCAGACACTCCGGCGTGCTGAAACGGTGGTCCGCCCCCTTGACCAGCGTCAGGTGGATATCCCCGCCTTCCGCATGCTCCAGCAGGCGCAGCGCCACGGACATATCCACATCCGTATCCGCCGTGCCTTGCAAAAACCGCACCGGGAAAGGCAGCGACAGCGGCTGGCGCAGGACCAGGTGCCAGCGCCCGTCCTCTATCAGCTTGCGCGTGATGACATAGGGCGCGTCGGAATAGTCCGAGGGCAGCTCCACCCGCCCCTTTTCCTGCAGATCGCGCCGCTGTCCGGCATCAAAGCCGTCCCACATGGAATCCTCGGTGAAATCGGGGGCGGCGGCAATGCCGACCAGTCCGGCCACCCGCGCCGGCATTTCCCGCGCCACCAGCAGCGAGATCCACCCCCCCATGGACGAGCCGACCAGCACCTGCGGCCCCTGTGTCAGCGCCGTCACCGCATCCATTGCATCGCGGGCCCAGTCGCCAATGCAACCGTCCAGAAAATCCCCCGAGGACGCCCCGTGCCCCGTGTAGTCAAAGCGCAAAAACGCCCGCCCGTTTGCCCGCGCCCAGTCCTGCAGGAACAGCGCCTTGGTCCCTTCCATATCGGATTTGAACCCCCCAAGAAAAACTACACCTGGCCCGTCCCCCTCCAGCTTGTGATAGGCAATCTCGGCGTCGGGTGTTTTCAGATATTGCGGCATCGGATTCTCCGTTTCGGACGTTTCGGGAAATGTGCCGCAAGTCGCCGCGCTCCGCAAGCATCCGCGGCGCAAATTTCCCCCGCGCAACAAAACCACTAAACCGGTTTAATGGTTCAGTCTGCCACTTCCATTCGCCCCGCAACAGACGGAAACTACAGGATAAACCTTTCCACTAAAC
>JALWQC010000035.1 GCA_027080755.1 Paracoccaceae bacterium | reverse complement strand
TGCGCCTTGTCGTCGATCTCGATCACCACGGTCAGGATATCCCCGAGGTTCTTGGCCCGCTTGTCCCCGAACAGCGAGGTCGGCCCCGCATTCCACAGCGACCCGCGGCTATAGGCCTGACGCGGGGCCTTTGGCGGGGGAACGGCAATCGCCGCCCGCTCGGGGGAAATATAGCTGCCGCTGCCGTTGTTGATCGGGCTTAGCGCCGGCGGACGGCCGACGGTGGCCAGATCGGTGCAGGCGGCCAGCGCCAGCAGAAGCATCAGGAACAGGGGTTTCATGGGCGGACCTCCACGGTGCCGTCGGGTTTTACAATGCCGGTGACGGTGGTGCGGGAATCGAGGTTCATGACCCGCACCCGTTCCCCGATGCCCGCCCGATCGAGGGCGCGGCCTTCGACCGTTATGGTTAAGGCGCCGATGTCGTAGATCATCACCACCAGTTGGTTGCGTTCCAGAATGGCGGGCGGGCCGATATCCGACAGGCGGATCGGGCGGCCGGGATACAGGTTTATCCGCGCCTCCTGGCCGATGGCCGCGGCCGGATCCTGCACGGCGCCGGGGATGTCGGTTTCGACAATATCGATGTCGGCCGCCGTTATCACGTTTTGGGCGCGCACGGGATTGACGGCCACAACCGTCTGGGCGCTGGCAATACCGGCCAGAAACAGGGCGCCGAGCGCGAGTATATGCAGCAGACGGATCATCGGATTTGCGTGGTTGCCCCAAGCATCTGGTCCGCGGCGGTGATGACCTTGGCGTTCAGTTCATAGCCGCGCTGGGCCTCTATCAGCTCGGTGATTTCGCGCACGGAATCAACGGAGCTGTCTTCCAGATACCCCTGCCGGAAATTGCCCAGCCCGTCCACGCCCGCCTGCCCGACAAAGGCCGCGCCCGAGGCGGCGGTCTCGCGGTAAAGGTTGCCGCCCATGGCCTCCAGCCCCTTTTCATTGGTAAAACCGGCCAGCGTGATCTGGCCAAGCAGCTGCGCATTCACCTGCCCGTCGAAATAGGCGTAAACCTCGCCGTTGGCATTGATGGAAACGTCGCGGGCGTCGTCGGGGATGGTGATATCGGGGACAATCGGGTGCCCGTCCGAGGTAACAACCTGCCCGTCGCCGGTCAGTTTCAGCGCCCCGTCGCGGGTAAAGGCGGATCCGCCGGAGGGCAGGGCGACCTCTATATACCCGCGGCCCTCGATGGCCAGATCAAGGCGGCCGCCGGTCTGCTTGACAGAGCCCTGTTCCACATTCATGGAAATGGCCGAGGGGCGCACCCCCATGCCAAGCTGGACACCGGCGGGCAGGACTGTGCCGTCGGCGGCGTTGATCGTGCCGGCACGCTGGACCTGTTCGTAATGCAGGTCGGAAAATTCGGCCCGGCGGGCGTTGTAGGCGGTGGTGTTCATATTGGCCAGGTTGTTGGCGATGACCTCTACCCGCATTTGCTGGGCGGCCATGCCGGTTGCGGCGATTTTCAGGGCGTTCATGGGGGATTCCTTTATGCTGTGCGACCAAGGGTGCGGACGGCGGCGCGCAGGCGCTCGTCCTCGCGGTCCAGAAGTTTCTGGCCAAGCTCGTAACTGCGCTGGACCTCTATCATGCGGGCCATTTCGGTGACGGGATCAACGTTGGATTCTTCGACAAACCCCTGCAAAACCGTGGTGTTTTCGGCCGGCAAAGGTTCCGCGTCCGGCTGGAAAAGCACGCCATCCTCGCGCAGCAGCATTTGCGGGTTTTCCACCTCGAAAATGCCGATCTGGGCCAGGGGGCGGCCGTTGGCGGATATGGTCCCGTCCGCGGCGATTCCCACCTCGGTGGCGTCGGGGGGGATGAAAATCGGGGCGCCGCTGGCATCCAGCACCGGATGGCCGGTCATGGTGACAAGGTCGCCCTGCGCATTCGGGGTAAAATTGCCCGCGCGGGTCAGGCGTTCCCCCTGCGCGGTCTGCACCATGAAATAGCCCGGGCCGTTCAGCGCCAGATCAAAGGTGCCGCCCGTGGGGCTGGCGGTTCCGTTCGCCCCGTCCGTGTAGCGCACGCGGGCGGTGGCCATGGAAATCCCGCCGCCGGCGGCGTCGAGCGGCTGCAGGTATTCCGCGAAAACCACCCCTTCGCGCCGGTATCCGTTGGTGGATATATTGGCGATGTTGTTGGCGATGGTCTGCATTTCCTTCAGCAGGCCGGACTGGCGAGTGATATTGATATATCCCGATGAATCCATTCTGACACCTTTCCGATCTGGCATTCTTGCCGTTGTTGTTCCCGTTATGGGGGGCGAAAGTTAAGAAACCCTCAAAATCCGCCGGCT
>JALWQC010000034.1:2669-9297 GCA_027080755.1 Paracoccaceae bacterium | reverse complement strand
GGCAAACCCGGGCCTGTCGGAATGGGTGGAAGACAAGGTGCAGGAATCGGATCGTCCCGAACTGACCTCGGCCAAGGTCGTGGTGTCGGGTGGTCGCGGTGTCGGCTCCGAGGAAAACTTCGCCATTATCGAAAAGCTGGCCGACAAGCTCGGGGCGGCTGTCGGGGCTTCGCGCGCTGCGGTGGATTCCGGCTATGCGCCCAATGACTGGCAGGTCGGTCAAACCGGCAAGGTTGTCGCGCCCGAGCTTTATATCGCCATCGGCATTTCCGGCGCCATCCAGCATCTGGCCGGTATGAAAGATTCCAAGGTTATCGTCGCTATCAACAAGGACGAAGAAGCCCCGATCTTTCAGGTTGCCGATTACGGGTTGGTTGCCGATCTGTTCGATGCCGTTCCGGAGCTTGAAAAAGCTCTGGGCTAAAAAACCGTCAAAGCCCGCCTTTACCGGCGGGCTTTACCCAAGGCCCAGCGCCTGATCCAGATTAAGCATTTCCCCCAGAACTTGTGACAATTCCTTGGAGACCTCGGAATGGACGCCGCGTGTCATCCAGGCGGAATCCCGCATGGCGCCATTAAAGGCCATATTCGCCCCAGACTTGGCGTTTATGCGCACAGTAACAACCTTTTCGACCTGATCACCAACAGCCGCGACCATCTCATCGGTAATGATACACCCCGACTTTGCCGCATCCACGGGGGCCAGCCATAACAGAAGCTTGCGGGTTTCGATATCGTTCAGCAATTCCCGCATACGCGATACCCAGGCATAGCGCTGTTCTTCCAGAACGCTTTGGTAGGCCTCGATATCCTCGGAGGCCAGTTTACGCAGCATGGCGGAAACATATTTGAAGTCTTCAAAAACCACCCCGGGAAAAAGCGACCGCAAGGCAGACGACACCCCGCGCAGCCGCATATTCCTGCGTGGAAATACGGAATACAGCCGGTTGGACAGGGCAACCGGATTCATCACCTGCACCACGCAGATTTCCGCGTTGGAACATGCCTCGAGTATCACCGGATCCTTCAGGAAAAACCCCGGCCCCGCCCCCGGCGTTCCCCAGTTGGCGCAGGTCATCCGCAGATAGCGTTGCACCATATCGGGAAAGGGCGTTGATACAAATTTCCCGAAGGTCTCCGAACCACCGATAAAGGCCACATAGGGTTTCTTCAAGTTCGGCTTCGATCCCCTGAAAATCTGCTTGCTGCGCCCGAAACGATATAGGTCCACCTCGCCGATTTCTTCAACTGCTATGCCATACCCCATTTTCTACCCTCCGATATACCCGACCGGATATCCGGCCTTTGACACAGCATCGCGTGATTCCGTTAAGGCAAGGTTAAGACCACACCCGCGAAAACGGTTGCGCCCGATGCCCCCGAAGGCCTATGTTGGCGCCGGAATGACAGCGCACGAGAGGGTGATATGGATATTCAAACGGTTGGCGTAATCGGGGCGGGGCAAATGGGAAACGGCATTGCCCATGTGTTCGCGCTTGCAGGCTATGACGTTGTAATCAATGACGTTTCCATCGAAAACCTCGAAGCCTCGAAACAGATAATAGAGGCCAATATCGGCCGTCAGGTCGCCAAGGGAAAGTTGACCGAGGCCGAACAGAAGGCCGCGCTTGACCGTATCCGCACCACCTCCGATATAGCCGATCTGGGGCCTTGTGACCTGGTGATCGAGGCCGCGACAGAAAATGAAGCGATTAAGCATAAAATTTTCGAAACTATCGCCCCCCATCTGGCGCCGCATACAATTTTGACGTCCAACACGTCCTCCATTTCCATTACCCGTCTGGCCGCCGCCACCGACAGGCCGGAAAAATTCATGGGGTTTCATTTCATGAACCCGGTGCCGGTGATGCAACTGGTTGAATTAATTCGCGGAATTGCCACGGATGACGAAACCTACCAGACCCTGAAGGCCGTGGTTGCCAAACTGGGGAAGACCTCGGCCAGTGCCGAGGATTTCCCGGCTTTTATCGTCAACCGCATCCTGATGCCGATGATAAACGAGGCCGTCTACACCCTCTATGAAGGGGTCGGAACCGTCGAAAGCATTGATACATCGCTGAAACTGGGGGCAAACCATCCGATGGGCCCGCTGGAGCTGGCGGATTTCATCGGACTGGACACATGTCTGGCGATTATGAACGTCCTGCATGAAGGGCTGGCGGATACCAAATACCGCCCCTGCCCCCTGTTGGTAAAATATGTGGAGGCCGGATGGCTGGGCCGCAAGACCAAGCGCGGGTTCTACGATTATCGCGGGGAAACGCCGGTTCCGACGCGTTAGCCGGCCAGCCCCTTGCTACCCATGTCCAGATAACGTTTGCGCCGTGCGGCACGAATTTCATCAGGGGCCATACCGTCGAATTCGGCCAACAGGGATGTCAGGGTTTCCCCGACGGCGGCTATGGTTTCCTCGCGGTGGCGTTGCGCCCCGCCCTTGGGTTCAGGAATAACCACATCGGCCACGCCCAGCTTTAGCAGATCTTGCGCGGTCAGGTGCAAGGCCTCGGCTGCCTCGCGCATTTTGGTCGCGTCCTTCCACAGAATAGAGGCGCAGCCCTCGGGCGAGATCACGGAATAGATAGAGTGTTCCAGCATCGCCAGCCGGTCGCCGGTCGCAAAGGCCACCGCCCCGCCAGAGCCGCCCTCGCCGATAATGACGGAAACGAGCGGAACCTTGACGTTCAGGCATTTTTCGGTGGAGCGCGCAATTGCCTCGGACTGGCCGCGTTCCTCGGCGCCTTTGCCCGGGAAGGCACCCTGTGTATCAACCAGCGTGATAATCGGCAGGCCGAAACGGTCCGCCATATCCATCAGGCGGATCGCCTTGCGGTAACCTTCGGGGCGGGCCATGCCAAAATTCCGTTTGATCCGCGATTCGGTATCGTGCCCGCGCTCGTGCCCGATCACCATCACCGGCTGGTCGTTAAACCGTGCCAGCCCGCCCATCACCGCGTGGTCATCGGCAAAATTCCGGTCGCCGGCCAGCGGTGTGTATTCGCTGAACAGGGTCTCTATATAGTCCTTGCAGTGGGGCCGGTCGGGATGGCGGGCCACCTGACATTTCTGCCAGGGGGTCAGGCCCTCATAGAGTTTTTCCAGCATTTCGGCCGATTTGGCATCAAGGGCGGCGGCCTCTTCGGTAACGTCCATTTCCTCGTTCTGGCGGGCGAGCGCGCGCAGCTCCTCGGCTTTGCCTTCGATTTCCGCCAAAGGCTTTTCAAATTCGAGATAGTTTTGCATGAAATCGCTCCGTCAGACAGTTTGACCGTATATATGGCGCTGTTGAACGGGAAATACAACGCAGAATGGCCCGAAATTCGGGCCATTCGTTTATCAAACCCGCATCGGGTTACGGCAAATCGCGCAGGAACAACAAACCGTAATCGCACATCCGGCGGCAATCCGTGGCATCACCACCAATATAATCCAGCAATATCTGCGGGGCCGCGCCCAAACCGTCAAAACGATAGTCATCACAGGTGCCGTCCTGGGCATATTCGGAACTGTCATCCCCGAAATCAATGACCGTGCAATCGGTCAGGGTGCCGGCCTGCGTCTGGTCTATCAGGTGTATTTTGCCCGCCTCGGCCAATTCGCGACAATCCTGCGCGTCCTTGCCCGTATTCTTCCAGCCCAGACTTCCGGCCATGCCTTCCCCGACAAAGCGGCGGTCGTCACATTCCCCGTCAAAGGGATAATCGCCCGAGTTGTCCCCGTATAAGGGATCCTGCACCTCGGGTTCGGGCAAATCGGTGAAATTGATATCCCGCATGAAAATCTGCCCGAATTCGAACAAACGCCGGCAGTCATTGGCATCATGGCCGATATTTTCCACATAGGGGCTCTCGGTCGCGCCGTGCCCTTCAAAACGCGGGTCGTCACAGGCGGAATCATCGGCATATTCGGACTGGTTGTCCCCGAAGTCCACAGCAACGTCCTGCGAACGGGCAATGCCGTCGGCAACAGTCCACAGATGCGCGGTTCCGGCGGTCACAGCCTCGCGGCAATCCTGTGCATCCTTGCCCAAGGCATCCCAATTGCGGGCATCGGCCGTGCCGACACCGTCAAACCGGCGGTCATCACAGACCCCGTTCAAGGCCAAATCCCCGCCATTCGTGCCGTAATCTATCGGTTTGTTTTGCGCCTGCGCGGCTGTTGCCAGAAATATTCCGGCAAAAACAATATGTGCAAATTTCATCGGTTCGTTCCCTATAATAGCCCTATGTAGTGACTATACTATAAGTTCCGCCTGTTTCACAATGACTTCGGCCTGACGTATCGACGCAAGGTCAACCAGACGCCCCTTGTAGACGGCGGCCCCCTGCCCGTCGGCCTCGGCCTGTTTCATGGCGGCCAGAATTTCGCGCGCCTCGGTGATCTGGGCCTCGCTCGGGGTGAAGACCTCGTTTGCCAGCGCCACCTGTTTGGGGTGAATCGCCCATTTCCCGACCATGCCGAGGGTGGCAGAGCGCCGCGCCTGCGCGACAAAACCCTCGTCATCCGAAAAATCCCCGAAAGGCCCGTCCACCGGCAACAATCCATGCGTGCGACAGGCGGCGACAATAGCCACGATCGGGGCGTGCCAGGGGTCGTTCCAGTGCTTTTTCCCGTTCGGGGCCAGCATGTAATAGTTTTCCTGCGTGCCGCCGATCCCCGTGGTTTGCATCCCCATAGAGGCGGCATAATCGGCGGCGCCGAGGCTCATGGCAACCATGCGCGGGCTGGCGGCGGCGATTTCCTCTACATGGGCCAGACCGGCAGCGGTTTCGATAATTACCTCGAAATCAATCGGCTTTTTGCGGCCTTTGGCCATTTCCACAGCGCTGACCAACGCATCAACCGCATAGATATCACCGGCATTTCCAACCTTGGGGATCATGATCTGGTCCAGACGATCGCCAGCCTGTTCCAGCAGTTCCACCACATCGCGATACCAGAAAGGCGTATCCAGACCGTTAATGCGCACCGACAGGGTTTTGGTGCCCCAGTCGATTTCATTAATGGCCCGGATGATATTGGCGCGCGCCTCGGGCTTGTCGGCGGGGGAGACAGAATCCTCCAGATCCAGATTGATGACATCCGCGGCACTGGCGGCCATTTTCTCGAAAATCGCCGGACGGGAGCCCGGACCGAACAACTGGCAACGATTGGGACGGGAGGGCGATGCGGGCTGGACTTTGAAGCTCATACGGATTTCCTTGACGTAACGATGTTGCGATTTTCCAGCGCCATTAATCACAATATTGCGCAGCAATGTCAATCCAAAATGCTGCATCTGCGAAGGTTAGTCCGCAAAGCCTTCGGCCCCCAGCTCCCCGGCTTTGCGCGCTACGGAAATCACATACAGGCTGGCCAGCACCGCAATCAGCGAAGAGCCAAGCATCATGAAAATCAACGGATAGGCACCGGTTTTTTCGCTTAGCAAAGCGCCGGCGACCGCAGACAGCCCCGCCCCGCCGCCCAACATCACCGCCCCGCCCAGCCCCGAAGCACTACCGGCCAGATGCGGCCGCACGGAGACAATTCCGGCATTGGCATTGGGCAGGGTCATACCATTGCCAAGCCCGACAAACCCGATCGATCCGAAAAACGCCAAAGGATGCACAAATCCGGCCAGAAACAGGCCCAACATCAAAACCACTCCGAAACTGGCCGTCACGCTGCCCGCCAACATCATCCGGTTCAGCCCGACCCGCTGCGAATAGCGCCCCGACAGGAAATTCCCGCCCATATAGCCCAGGGATACGAAAGCAAAGTAATAGCCAACCTCGGACGGTTGCAAATCCAGAACCACCTTGGACACAAAAGGCGCGCCCCCCAGAAAGGCAAAAAACGCCCCCGAGGCAAAACCCGCCGTCAAGGCATAGCCCCAGAACCGGCGCGAGCGCACCAGCTCGGGGTAGGCGCGAAACTGTGCGGCGAAGCTGTCCGATTTATGACGGTTCGTTTCCCCCAGATCGGCCCAGACCAGCGCAAAAACCAGCAGGCCGAAGGCCATCACCAACCCGAAAGAGGCCTGCCAGCCAAAGGCCTGTTCCAGATAGCCCCCCAACACCGGCCCGACCATCGGCACCAGCGTCATCCCCATGGTGACATACCCGATCTTGGAGGCCGCCTCGTCCGGTGGAAACATGTCCCGCACGATAGCGCGGCTTAACACCATCCCCGAGGCCACCGTCGCCTGCAGCATGCGAAACGCCAGAAAAACATAGATATTCGCGGACAATAAGGTGCCGACCGTTGCCAGCAGGAATATGCCCAACCCGCCAAGCAACACGACACGCCGCCCGAACCGGTCCGACAGCGGGCCGATCAGCAGTTGCAATACGGCCGTCACTGCCAGATAGGCGGAAATCACCAGTTGCATCAGCCCGTAAC
The DNA here is from genome assembly GCA_027080755.1 of Paracoccaceae bacterium. Lineage (GTDB taxonomy): Bacteria > Pseudomonadota > Alphaproteobacteria > Rhodobacterales > Rhodobacteraceae > NORP23. The sequence continues at coordinate 2,898 of JALWQC010000034.1, read as the reverse complement.
TGGTGTGGAAATAGGCCGTCATCCCCGGAATCGAGGGCAGAAATATGTTCGTGTTCAACGCGGAAACACTGGCAACCAGCACAAGCGTTGTAACATGCGGGGGTGTCGTGCGGCGAAGCCAAACAGGGCGCGCCGGGTAATTTTCCGAAGTCATGGCAACACCCTAGGCGCTTTTGCACAAAGTGCAAACCGGAACGTCGCGGCGCGGGATTTTTACGACTAACAGGAC
>JALWQC010000034.1:0-2659 GCA_027080755.1 Paracoccaceae bacterium | reverse complement strand
TAACAGGACCGACACCGTGTCTACTAACATATGTTAGTAGACACGGTTAGCCGACAAAACAAACAGCCAACCATTTGTTTTCACAGATATATTTGTCGGATTGTGGGCAGACTTACTGCAAATCCTCAAAGGCCGCCTTCAGCCGCTGGGCGGCCTCTTCTACCACGGAACGCGGTGTCGCAAGATTGAAGCGCAAGAAGGACGCCCCGCCCTTGCCGAAGGTATAGCCGTAATTCGCCGCGATCCGCGCATCTTTTTCAACCCGCCGGATTACCTCGGTTGCGGCCATGCCTGTGCCGGAAAAATCCACCCACGCCAGATAGGTTGCCTCCAGCGGCATGGATTTCACCCCGGGGATACTGTTGATTGCCTCGTCAAACAGTTTGCGGTTTCCATCCAGATATTCCAGCAGGCTTTCCAGCCATGCCTCGCCGTCATTATAGGCCGCCTCGGCCATGACCAGCCCGAAACTATTGGCCGAAACGCCGCCCGCGGCCATGGTCAGGGCAAACTTCTGACGCAATTCGGGATCCTCGATAATCACATTCCCCGAATGCGAGCCGGCAATATTGAAGGTTTTTGTCGTCGCGGTCATAACCACCAAACGATCCGTAATTTCCGGCGCCGCGACAGACATGACCGTATGTTTATGCCCGCCATAAACCAGATCGTGGTGGATTTCGTCTGCAACAAGCAACAGGTCATGCTCCACACAGAAATCGGCCAGAGCGCGCAGTTCCGGCACGCTCCAGACCCGCCCCCCGGGATTATGCGGCGAACAAAGGATGACCATTTTTTCATCCCCCTTCAATTGCCCTGCCAAGGCATCCAGGTCCATCTCGTAACGCCCGTTGGTGTTAACCAGTTCGCTTTCGACAACACGCCGCCCGTTGGCATGCAATACCCGCGCAAAGGCATGATATACGGGAGTAAACAGGATCACGCCGTCCCCCGGTTCTGTATAGGTCTGCACACAAAGGGCGGTGCCGTTAACCAGACCGTGCGTCGTGAAAATCCAGTCGGGATCGATGCTCCAGCCATGCCGGCGCGCCATCCAGTGAACGATGGCGGCCCTGTAGCTGCTGTCATCCCCGTAATAGCCGAACACCCCGTGATCGACCATCCCTTGCAGCGCATCGATCACCGCTTGCGGCGGCTTGAAATCCATATCGGCTACCCACATGGCAATCCCGTCCTCGGGGCTGACGCCATACAGCTTTTCCATCGCATCCCATTTCGCGGAATGGGTGCCGATACGGTTGATAATCCGGTCAAAGTCCATCGGGGGCCTCCTGTTGCTTTTCCGGCACCCTATCGGGGGGAATTGCCGCTGCCAAGGGGGGATAGACTTGCACGCAGCCCGTTGATCGCATACATGCGGGGCATGAGCATTAGACCGATCCTTATCCACCCCGACCCGCGCCTGAAAAAGGTGTGCGAGCCCGTCGGTGACGTAAACGCAAGCATCCGCAAGCTGGCGGATGACATGCTGGAAACCATGTATGATGCCCCCGGTGTCGGCCTTGCCGGTCCGCAGGTCGGCGTTATGAAACGCATCTTTGTTATCGATTGCGCCGACAAGGAATCCACCCCCGACCCGATGGTTCTGATCAATCCGGAAATCACCTGGAAATCCGAGGATCTGCACACCTACGAAGAAGGCTGCCTTTCCATCCCCGAGGTTTACGCCGAGGTCACGCGCCCCGAAATGGTGCGCATGTCCTATCTGGACATCGACGGCAAGCGGCACGAGGATGAATTCGATGCCCTCTATGCCACCGCTGCCCAGCACGAGCTGGACCACCTGAACGGCACGCTTTTCATTGATTATCTCAGCAAGATCAAACGCACGATGATCACCAATAAAATGAAAAAACTGAAAAAAGAGCGCGCGCGTGGCTAAATTCCTGATGTATCCCGACAAACGCCTGAAAACCGTCTGTCCGCCGGTGGAGAGGGTCGATGACGGGGTGCAGGCGATCTGGGATGAAATGCTGAACGCCATGTATTTGATGCCGGGCGTCGGGCTGGCCGCGCCCCAGATCGGGCATATGCTGCGCCTTGCCGTTGTCGATTGTTCCGCCAGCCACAAGGATCCGGTGCGCATGGCAAACCCGGAAATCCTGCATGCCTCGGCCCGACTGCGCGAACACGAAGAGGCCAGCCCCAACCTGCCCGGCCTATCGGCCAAAATCGAGCGCCCCCGCGCCGTTACCGTGCGCTATATGAACGAGGACGGCGAAACCGTCGAACGGGATTTCGTCAACCTCTGGGCTACCTCTGTGCAGCACCAGATTGACCACCTGAACGGCAAGGTTTTCATCGACCACCTCAAACCGGTCAAACGCAAAATGCTGCTGGCAAAACATTTCAAAAACATGAAACGGAGGGGCTAGATGCGCCTTGTATTCATGGGAACGCCGGATTTTTCAGTGCATGTCCTGCAAGACCTTGTCGCCGCCGGCCATGACATCGCCGCCGTTTATTCCCAACCCCCGCGGCCGGCCGGACGGGGCAAGAAACCGCGCCCTTCCCCCGTGCAGAAATGGGCCGAGGACCACGGGCTACAGGTTCGCACCCCCCTGAATTTCAAAGATAAATCCGACGTAGACGCCTTTGCCGGCTTACAGGCAGAAGCGGCCGTCGTCGTCGCCTATGG
>JALWQC010000033.1 GCA_027080755.1 Paracoccaceae bacterium | reverse complement strand
CATAGGATTACCTCGCATCTGTTGTTTACTTAGCGTTATGTGAGGCAGCCTTGCATAAGTTATCCCCGCATTGCAAGCGCGGGCTTGACCTACGTCAAATCGCATGCTGCGGCAAATGGTATAGCGGGGCAACGCTTTACACCCGGGGCTTTCAGGCAGATATTTGTCCGGAACCCCCTGATTGCAGGATGCACCTATGATGAATTCCTCGGAACGTCGCCGCCAGTATCGCGGCCCCGTATTTTTCAGCCACGGCTTCCGGTCGTTTTTTCTGTATTCCGGTATCTGGGCCGCCCTTGCCATGCTGGTCTGGGTGATCTTTCTGGCAACGGGCACGGGTATTCCCAGCCGGATGGCCGGTGTGGACTGGCACATGCACGAGATGCTGTTCGGTTACTCCTCGGCCGTGATTGCCGGGTTTTTGCTGACGGCGGTGCCGAACTGGACGGGGCGGATGCCGATTATCGGCTGGCCGACCGCGATGCTGTCGGGGCTTTGGCTTCTGGGGCGGGTGGCTGTGTTTTTCTCGGCGTGGCTGCCGGAATATGTGGCGGCGGTGATTGATGTCTCGTTTCTGGTGGTTTTTGCAGGGGTTATCTCGCGCGAGGTGGTCTCGGGGAAAAACTGGCGAAATCTGAAGGTTATGGTCTTTGTGATTCTGCTGGCCATCGCGAATATCGTTTACCACATAGAGGCGGCGCAAGGCTCCGCCTACGAGGGGTACGGCGTGCGTATGGGGGTCGGGTTTCTGCTGATGCTGATTATCGTGATCGGCGGGCGGGTCATCCCCAGTTTTACCCGCAACTGGATGATGCGCAACGGCGGCGGGCGGCTGCCGGTGCCGTTCAACAATTTCGACAAGGTTACGCTGGTTCTGACGGGGGCCACGCTGTTGTGGTGGATGGTCTGGCCAACGGGGGATTTGCTGCGCACGGTGATGATCGGGGTCGGCCTGCTGCATTTTGTGCGGCTGTGGCGCTGGGCCGGCTGGGGCGGGCGGTCCGAGCCGCTGGTCCTGATCCTGCACGTCGGCTATTTCTTTGTGCCGCTCGGCTTTGTCATGCTTGGCCTTGGCGACCTGCTGCCCGGCTGGACCGAGGGGCGCATCCCCCACGCCTGGATGGTCGGCGCGGTCGGCGTCACGACAATCGCCATGATGACCCGCGCCAGTCTGGGCCATTCCGGCCGGCCGCTGGTGGCCACAAAGGGCATCGCCGGAATTTATGTCCTGCTGGTCAGCACCGTGTTTCTGCGGATGGCGGCGGAGATGCTGCCCTCGGAAACCTGGTTGCTGCATCTGACGGCAACCACATGGATCGCGGCCTATGGCCTGTTCGCCATCGTCTATTTCCCGATCCTGACGAAGCCGCGGATCTAGTCGGGGATGTAGACCTCTACCACGGTGCCGCGGCCCTTGATCGAGGATATCCGCAGCTCCGCCCCGATGCGGTCGCACAGACGTTGGCAGATGGCCAGCCCCAGACCGTGCCCCTTGCCGGTGGTGGAGTGGCGCACCCCAGGGCGTGTTGCTGTTTCCAGTTCGTCCTGCAACATGCCCATGCCGGTATCCAGCACCTGAAAGCCGACCCCAGCCGGCCGCCGCCGACACCCCACCAGAACGCGGCCCTTTTCGGTGTAGCGCATGGCGTTGGTGACCAGATTGTTCAGGATCCGCATCAATATCCGCCGGTCGGTTTTTACGACCAGACTGCTGGGCATAACCTTGAAGGCCAGATGTTTGTCCCGGGCGGGCGGGGCGAAAACCAGCGACAGGGGCAACAGGATGTTTCTGGCCGGAACTTCCGTTATATGGACCTCGGTATCGGTCTCGTCGGTTTCGGCCACGGCAAAGGCGGTGGTCAGGACCCCCTCTATCATGTCGATGGCTTCGTCGGTGATGTTGTTCGGGGCCGGATTGTGCCCGTAGTTCGACAGGCGCATGGCATGCAGCGGCTGGCGGATATCATGCGCCAGACTTTCAACCAGTCGCCCCTTGCGGGCGGCGTCCTCGATCGCGGCCTGCCGTTCCTGCAAGGCGATGGACAGGGCGCGGGCGGTCTTGGCCTCTTCTTCCAGCATACGGATATAGTTCTGGCGCTCGCGGTGGTTGGCGCGGATGATCTGGCGGGTGCGCACAAACAGCGACAGCGTCAGGAATGTCGTTTCCCCAAGCGAGCAGACGGCATAAATCATGTAGAAATTGTCGAAAATCAGCTGCTGCGGGATGCGAAAAATCCCGAAGGATGTGACATTTATCACAATCCCCCAAACAACCAGCGCCCCCCAGCCGAGCGCGGCGATACCGGCACTCGGATCATGGCGGCGGAAACGGATGATGGCAACAATCAGGTTCAGCGTGGCCGAAACCGACCCGAACATAAAGCCGAACACCCCGATGGTAACGCCGTCGGGCCAAAGATACAGGTATAGCGACGCAACCGCGAAAATCCCTGCCAGCCCCAGATAAACCATGTCCAGATAGCGGCTGATTTTCCAGACTTCGAAAAAACTGCGGCCAAACATCAGGCCGGAAATCCCCGCCGTATACCCGAAAACAGCCGCCGCATAGGAATTGAAATAGGGCATGCCGGGCCAGAGGTATTGATAGGTAAACCCGAACTGGTGCAGCAGATACAGGAAGGTCGCGGCGATAAAGACCAGATAGTAGACATAGGAAAAATTATCGACGGTGAAAAACAGGAAAACGGAGTAAAGCGCCAGCACAAGGATCGCCCCCAGCACCAGAAAAATCATCCGGTTCTGGTGGGCATCCCAGCGGGAGAAGGCCTCGGGCGTCATGATTTTCAGCGGGAAATACGAGGATTTGGCAGACCTGTAGGTAAAATACAGATCCACCTGTTCCTGTGGCGCCAGTGTCAGGCCCGCAACCAGCAAGCGATGCGGGGTCGGGCGCTTGGTGAAGGGCTGGTCCAGACTGTCCAGCTGCAGGCTCGTGATTTGCCCGTCCTTGACGAAATATACCGCCGCATATTGCATCCGCTGCGAGCCGGTGTTCAGCACCCAGTCGGCTGTCGTGTCCTCGGAGTTTTTCACCCGCACATGCACCCAATAGGCCGCGGGCCGGTCCCCGAAATCCATGCTGCCGTTTGTCGGCATAAACCGCCCCGTATCCGCAAGGGTTATTATCTGTTCGACCGGCAGGGAACGGGACGTATCCACATAGTATTGCGCATAATCCGTAACGTCATAGGTCCCGACCTGCGGGTCCAGTGTCAGGGTTGGTATATCTGCACGCGCTAACCCTGTGAAAATAAAAATAATATTTGTAATTAGCACAAGGGCGCGTATGATATTTTCCAGCATCGGTATTGAAGATTTTATGCACAGAATAGCCATCATAGACGACCATGCCCTAGTTGCGCGTGGATTGGAATCTATATTTGCAACCCAGGCGGATATGGAGGTTATCTCCTGCGTGTCGGATTCGCGCAAGGTTCTGGATTGCATCCGGCAGCACAAACCGGATGTCGTGACGCTGGATCTGGCGATGCCGGAGATGCACGGAAGCGATTTGTTGCCTATGATTCAAAGCCTTAGCCCGGACACCCGTGTTATCGTGCTGACGGGTCTGTCCGATCCGCCGTTGCTGGCGGAAGTCTATGAAAAGGCCCCGCACGCCATTATGCAGAAAATGGGCAACCCGGATGAATTGCTGGCTGCTGTGCGGGCCTCGCGGGGCAGGGCGCCGATTTTATGTGCCGAATGCCGGAAAATGTTCGACTCTCTGGATGCGGATTTGCAGGCGATTTCGCCGCTTAGCCAGCGGGAACGGGAAATAGTGCGCCATCTGGCGCGGGGGGAGACGACGAAAGAGCTGGCGCTCTCCCTCGGGATTTCCGAACATACCGTGCGTAAACATCGGGAAAATGCGATGGCGAAATTCGGGGCGAAAACCACCGGCCAGCTGGTCGCGCTGGCTGCAAGGCGCGGATATATCGACTGATTTCCCGAAAAATACGAATTTCTGCGTATTCCACCATAACACGAAATCGGAAACCCTGCTGGCGTAACTTAACAGCAGGAGAGAACGATGTTTACAACGTTGAAAAAGATCGGTGCCGCCACCGCAGTGATTGCCATGGTTGCTACAGGCGCAAACGCCAGCATTTTCGGGAACAACTACGGTTCGGGTTTCTCTATCTTCGGGGATAACCACGGATCCGGTTTCGGTATTTATCCGAGTGACGTTGAAAAGGGCGGTTTCTCGATTTTCGGCAACAATTCCGGGTCTGGCTTCTCTATTTTCGGGGATAACCACGGGTCCGGTTTTTCGATTTTCGGGAACAACAATGGCTCGGGCTTTGGTATTAGCGGGCTGGTGTGTCTGGGCATTGACGCGCTGGGCAATTGTATCGGTTGGGGGGTTGCACAGCCTGCCGCGCCGGCCATGGGCCCGCAAAATACCGTGGTTGCCCTGCATTGCACCTTCGACACCGAAAACGGGCCCGTCAAATTGCTGGCCGAAACCGTTGTTGATTGCGAATCCGCCGGTGGTCAGGTTGACCCCAAGATCAAGGAAGCACACGAGGCAGCCAAATCGGGTAATGGTAGTAACTAGTTCCGTGTTGTCTCGAAGGCCCCTGCGTTATGCGGGGGCCTTATAACCTTTACGAGGTCCCCATGAAAAAAATCCTGTTTTCCGCTGTTCTGGCCGCTGCCCCCTTTGCAATGTTGCAATCCGCGCATGCAGAAACCTGGCTCCTGGCCGCTGCCGCCTGCCCCCCGTGGAAGGATATCCCCGGCAAGCCGGAGCTGTCCGCCAATATAAACGGCGCCTGTGAAAAAGACATCGATTTGTTTGTGGACGGCTTCAAAACCACGTTCAACGTGTCCGATGACCATATCACAACCTTGTTGAATGCCGATGCGACCACCGACAAGGTGACCAGGGCGATTGCAGATCTGGCCGCCAAAGCAAAGCCCGAGGATCGCGTGATCCTGTATGTCAACACCCACGGCGGGCAGGTGGAGGCGATGTATAAAGGCTACGAGGTCAAGGACGAGATTTTCGCCTGGTATACAGAACAGAAGCCGGCCGATTTTACCAAGGCGACCGAAGACGGCAGCTGGATGTCTGTCCGGGCGTTTCGCGATTCCGTCAATGCCATCATGGCAAACGAAATTATCACGGTAATAGAGGCCTGCGACGCCAGCGTCGCGATGGAGGATTTCGTTGATAACTTCAGCAACGGGGTTGGCGGGCGCGGCGACAACTGGCCGGGCCGCGAGGCGATTATCTTTAGCGCCCATGCCGAGCAGGTTGCCAATTTCACCCCTGACGGCAAAGAGGCGGTTTTCACGAAAACATGGTCGGACCGTTTGAAAAACGGGCATGACGATACGCTGTTCGATTCCTTCGAGGCTGCCCGCATCGCTACCCATCGGGAAGTGCGGGAAAAATGCGCAAAGGGGGAAACCCATGCGGAACTGTTGAAGGACTGGAAGGATTACAAAGTGCTTTGCACCCAGATGCCGACCTCCTGGGATCCTTTCGGCCTGCTGGACGATATCACCATACCGGTTCGGGATTTTGGCGAAAAGCCCTAACCGAACAGTCCCAGCGTGCGGGGGCGGAAATCGGGGAACAGGATGTCCGTATTTTCGGTCCGCATGTGTCCGGTCATAATCTCGGCCAGAACGTGGCGGTAATCCGTGGTGATTGCCAGATCGGTTCCGTCATCCAGCGCATCGTTGGACAGGCCGGGCCATTCGCCGAACATTTTGCCGCCCTTCACATCTGCCCCCAGAACCATCATGGCGTTCCCGTATCCGTGGTCTGTTCCGCCCGATGTGTTGGATCGCAGGCGGCGGCCGAATTCGCTCATGACAACCACATTGACGCGCTCTTGCGCATTTCCGAGGTCCTTCCAGAAGGCCATCAGGTTTTCCGACAGGGTTGCGACCAGCTCGTCGAATTCGTAGCGCTGGTCCTCGTGCGTGTCCCAGCCGCCGAAATCCACCGTTGCGACGCGCAGGCCCAGATCCATTTTGATCGTCTGGGCAATGGTTTTGAAAGATTCCGCCAGATCGCCACCGCCATATTCGACGGATGGGGTGTAATCCCCCGCGGCCATATCCTGCGCATCGGGGCGGTTCTCCAGAATTTCGGACAGCTGCACCAGCCGCTGGATCGGCGCCCCGATCAACGGGTGTTGCCCGAACCCCTGTAACAGACGTTGACGCACCAGCGGGGCCAGATCGTAGCCCTGCGCCAGAATAAGGTCTTCCAGATTCTGGGCTACGGCCACCTCGTGGGCCCCGCGCACGCTGTCGGGGGCGGAATATCCTACGGCGAGCAAGGGCAATATCCCCTCGATTTTCTGCGAGGCAAACCAGCGCCCCAGCCATCCCCCTGCCGTCCCGCTTTTGGAGGCCCGCTCCATCTTTGCCTCGGCATCGAAATGCGAGCGGGTTCCGTCCGTCAGCCCCGAGGCGTGGATAACCCCCAGTTCTCCGGCCTCGAACAGCTCCGACAGGTTTTTGGCCCGATGGTGGAAGCGAAAATCGACATCCGCCGCCTGTTCGGACATCCTGAAACCCGCTTCGTCCCCCTTGCGCAAAACCCGCATGGTTTCCGGCCGCGCCGCGATATAGTCCACGTCTGCGGTCGGGCTTATCAGGTTCAGACCATCGGCCCCGCCACGCAGGAACACCACAACAAGTATCGGTTCTTTCGCCATATTTCCCCCCTATCGGAACATGTTTTGCGGTGTCAGTGCGGCAAGGCCGATCATGCTGCTGACGCTCCAGCGGCGTTCGTCCGGGTCGGATTGCAAGGACTCGCCGGCGTCCACCTCCATCGCGGAAAGATACATATCCGCCACCTCGGGACCGGCGGAAAAACGGTCCGCCCAATAGCGCGCCATACCGCCCCATGTATCCACATTGCCTTGGTCGAAATCGAATACGAGCCCTTCAAGCATATCGTTATGGGCATTCAACGCAAAATCCACGAGGCCGCTGAGCGCCCGCGTATTGGCCCAGTCTGCGGAGTGGTCGGAATGGCCGGTCGGAGGCACAACGTGGTGCTGGGTCCAGCCGGTGCGTTCAAGCTGCCAATAGATATCATCCCCGGGGTTGACGACCTGCGCCCCGCTTGTGCGCAGCAGCGCAATCAGGAATTCGAACGGACGGCGCAATTTTGCAGGGGGCGCATTGCGGAAGCTGTCGTCCAGAACGATGGCCCTTATGACGCGCGCCAGCTGGTCCGGTGCCTCGGTGTTTTGCAAAAACACATTGGCAATCCGCTCGATATAGGCCGGATCCGGCGTTTCAACCCCCAGCGCGCGGATCATTTTTTCGCTTACAAAACGGGCGGTGCCGGGGTGGCGGGCCAGAATATCCAGAACCTTGTTGCCATCCGAAAGGGGGGCGGCATTTGATTCAAATTCTACCCCCAGAAACCGCTTCTGGTATGGGTCGTGCCACAGATCCGCATAGTAAAGCGTGCCGGTCATGGGGGCGTCCGTGCCGTCGTCGATATAGCGACCGTCCCCGATGGTCCAGCCGGTGAAGGCCCGCGCGACCTCGTATACGTCCTGGTCGATATAGCCCTTGGCAATCCCGTTTTCGTATTTCGGAACGTCGTGCCAGTTGTCGTATTTGTCATTCAGATAATGCCCCGCGCCCAGTGTATGCAGCTCCAGCAATTCCCGGGCATAGTTTTCGTTGGCCGGACTGGCGCGGGATTCATCGTTGTTCAGGTAAAACAACATAGAGGGGGCGCTGGCGACCTCGCCCAGAAAGGTGCGGAAATTTCCAAAGGCGTTCCGGCGCATGATCTGGTCATACAGGGGGAAAAAAGCGGCGGAGGTGGTGTCCTTCAGGGCATTCACATTGAAATGGTTGTGCCAGAACTGGGTCATGACCTCGCGCAGCTGCGCATCCGCGTGCGTTACCCGTATGAAAGAGGCGGCGATAACCTCCTGCCCCGGGCGCTCGCGTTCCTCATAGGCGATGGGCCTGTCGTAATCCAGCAGTGCCACCAGCGTTTCCGGCGACGCGTCCAGATATTGATAGGGGCGCAGTTCATTGACAGCTTCCCAGCGTTTCCCCTCGCCGGTTTCGCCTTCTTCGTATTCGATACGCAAGCGGGCGGCGGACAGGCGTTTGTCCAGCTCCGGGTCACTTTCCGGTTTCGCCAGCTCTGCGTCCAGCCAGGCCCGAAGGCCGATTTCGGCAAAGCGGTCCCGATCCTTCTGCGTTGCGCCGAATGTCAGCCGGTTAAGATAAAGCTGCCCCTCGTCGGGATTCTGGGCAAATGCGGCCTTGCCCATGGCCAGATTGGTAAAAGCAGCGGCCAGTAAACCCTGATGGAATTGCCTGCGTGTAACCATTTTACCCCGATCCCCCGTGTTTCGTGGCAACAGATTAACCGGCAGGCGGACGGTCCCGCAAGTGATCGATATATCAGTAGGCTGATTTCCGCTAGGCCCCGCCCATGTCCAGCGCGGTTTCCTGTTTGATTTCCTTCAACACAAGGTTCGTGCGCACGTTTGCCACACCGGGCAGTGGAAACAGGAAGGTTTCCAGAAAACGGTTGTAGGATTCCAGATCCCGACAGCGGACGCGCAGGTGATAGTCGGCCTCGCCGGTGGTGGCGAAACAGTCCAGCACCTCGGGGCGGCGGGTGATGGTATTGATGAAGGTCTGCAGGAATTCGCCGTTGTGGCGGGTCAGCTGCACCAGAACGATGGCGTGAAAGGACAGGCCTGCCCGCGCGGCATCCACAAGGGCGCGATAGCCTTTGATGACGCCTGCATCCTCCAGCGCCCGCACCCGTCGCCAGCAGGCAGAGGGCGACATCCCCACCTGTTCCGCCAGCCGGGCGTTGGGGATCTGGCCGTCCTTTTGCAAAACCTCCAGTATCCGGCGGTCCTGATCTTCCAGTTCCATGTGCAATCCTTTGATGGGTAATTTTTCCGTAATAATACAGATACCGGCAAGATATGCCATAAATTTTGCAAAACACGGGGATATAGGAAAAATACACCGGTAGAGCGCGGGTATTCTGGCCATAAACCAAGGAGCGCCAGATGAAACACACCCCGACCCCGCTTGAAAGCTATACCCTGTCCGACCGCTACACCCGCGAAACGGGGCGGGTTTTTATGACCGGCACGCAGGCCCTTGTGCGGATTTTGCTGGATCAGGCGCGGCGGGACCGCAAGGCGGGGCTGAATACGGCGGGGTTTGTGTCGGGGTATCGGGGCTCGCCGCTGGGCAGTCTGGATCTGGAGCTTTGGCGCGCCAAAAGCACTGTGGCCGAGGCCGGCATAGAATTCCTGCCC
>JALWQC010000032.1 GCA_027080755.1 Paracoccaceae bacterium | reverse complement strand
AACAATCACCCGATGCCCGTCACCAATCCCCATGGCCCGCATGCGGCTGATGAATTTTTCCACCGGCGGCACCATATGCGGCAGGGCAGAGCGGCTGTCCGCGATGTCGTCGATATCGAAAAACCGTGCGCCGGGGATGTGCTGCGCCTCGTATTCGGCTTTGGCGTCACGGCCGGCCTCGGGCAGGAAAAAACTGGCGTCGAGGATACGCACATCCGGCGCATTCAGATGATCTTCGAGCCATTGGGTCGAAACGAGCAGTTGCGGGTCAGATTGCATAGGGCCTCCGTCGGTTTCCTTGGGGATACCCTTCCTGCCGCCGCCGTTCAAGGGCGCTGCGGGGTTTTGGGAAGAGAGGGGGTGGAAATAATGTCACGTTAGCCGGATTTTGTAATCCGCCCCTCGATCGCGTCCCAGATCATGGCGGCGACGTTGATGCCGTCGAAGGCCTCCAGCTCCATAATGCCGGTGGGGGAGGTGACGTTGATTTCTGTCAGCATGCCGCCGATCACGTCGATTCCGACAAAAATCTGCCCCTTTTCGCGCAAAAGCGGGCCGATACGGTCGCAGATTTCATGTTCGCGCGCGGTCAGGCCGATCTTTTCCGGCCGCCCGCCGACGTGCATGTTGGAGCGCGTCTCGCCCTCGGCCGGGACGCGGTTGATGGCGCCGACGGGTTTGCCGTCCACAAGGATGATGCGTTTGTCGCCGGCGGAAACGTCGGGCAGGAATTTCTGGGCGATCAGGGGCTCGGTGTTGATGCCCGCGAACATTTCATAGAGCGAATAGAAATTGCGGTCATTGGGGTCCAGCCGGAAAACCCCTGCGCCGCCGTTGCCGTAAAGCGGCTTCAGGATGATGTCGCCGTGCTTGTCCTTGAACGCCTTCAGGGTTTCCATGTCCCGCGCGATGGTGGTGGGCGGGGTCAGGTCGGGGAATTGCAGCACCAGCAGTTTTTCGGGATAGTTGCGCACCCAGAACGGATCGTTGACCACCAGCGTTTCGGGGTGGATCATGTCCAGAATATGGGTGGTGGTGATATAGCCCATGTCGAACGGCGGGTCCTGCCGAAGCCAGACCACATCCCAATCGGCAAGGGCGATTTCCTGTTCCTCGCCCAGCGTGAAATGGTTGCCGACCTCGCGCCGGACCGTCAGCGGCCAGCCTTTTGCGGTAACGCGGCCTTCCTGATAGGCCAGCTTGTCGGGGGTATAGTAGAACAGCTCGTGCCCGCGCGCCTGCGCTTCCTCCGCGATGCGGAAACTGGAATCTCCGGCGATGTCGATATTCTCGATCGGGTCCATCTGGATGGCGACTTTCAGGGGCATGGCGGTTCCTTTGCTGTTTCTCCAGATTTGGCGCGAACGGGGGCGGATTACAACCCTACCACCCCTGCATAAGGGCGTTTTCCAGAATTTCCGCCCCGCCTTGCCGGTCCACCAGCACCATGTCGAAACGGGTTTCGGCGTTCAGGCCCAGCCCGCTTTCGGCCAGATAGCGCGCGGCAGTGTCGAACATGCGCGCCGTCTGGCGGGCAGACAGGGAATGCGCAGCCCGATCAAGGGTTTTGCGGGCTTTGACCTCGACAAAAACGACCCGCCCGCCAAGGCTGACGATCAGGTCTATCTCGCCCTCGCGGCGTTTCCAGCGGCGTTCCAGAATGCGGCCCTGCTGCGCCTCGTAAAGGCGGGCGGCGATATCTTCGGCGGCGAGTCCGTTGTGATAGGTGCTCATTCCCGGGTCAGTTCCAGCGCGCGGGCGTAAAGTTGTTTTCGCGGCAGGTCGAGCGCCTCTGCCACCTCGCGCGCGGCATCCTTGACGGACTGGGTTTTCAGGGCATCCCGCAGCGCCGTGTCCACATCATTGGCGCTGGCCGCGTGGGTAAGCGGCGGGCCGACAACGATCACGATTTCCCCCTTGGGCGCGCCTTCTTCGGCGTATTGTGTGGCCAGTTCGTCCAGCGTACCGCGGCGGACCTCCTCGAATTTCTTGGTTAATTCGCGGCAGACAGCGCCCCGCCGTTCGCCACCGTAAACCTGCACCATCGCCGCTAGACAATCGGCCAGCCGGCGCGGGGTCTCATCACCCACCAGGGTGGCGGGGCCGGCGGCGAATTCGCTTGCCGCGCTGGGCCGCGACGCCGACGCCGCCAGGGCCGGCGCCCCCGGGGCGGTCAAGGGCAAGACCGAGCTGGACGCGCGGATCGCCTACCTGCAAAACCTTGGCACTGCCATTTCTTCCCGGAGGTAGCCGTTATGGATCTCAATACACTGCGCGGCATTACTACCGCCCTGGCGCTGATCGCCTTCGTGGGGGTC
>JALWQC010000031.1 GCA_027080755.1 Paracoccaceae bacterium | reverse complement strand
GCCTTGTGCGCCTTCAACGCGCCAAGCTGCCCGTCGCACAGGGACATCGTGCCGGTTTTCGTGCGCGCCTCCAGTGACATATGTTGCAGCGAGGCATCGGGCAGCGCCAGGGTTTCGCCCGGTTTCAGGGACAGCACCCGGCTTAGCGGCATGTGCATGTGCTGCACCACCGTGTGCAGGTCCAGCCGCGCCTGCTCGGCCACCTTGCCCATATGCGCCTGCCAGCGTGCCTGTTCGGCCTGCCGGAAATCGGGGGAATCCCCCTCGGACAGGACGGCGATGCAGCCGATGGGCAGGATCAGTTCCAGCGTCCCGAGGGGGTCTTCCCCCGCGCTGGCCAGAATGGTTAACAGGGCGTATTGCGGATCGTCCAGAATATAGGATAGCGGCGCCTTTTCCCGCTCGAACCCCTGCATGCCGAAATTCGGGCCATCCTTGCCATCGTCAAGGGCCGGGGGGCTGAAGGCCTGTTCCAGAAACAGGTTGATGACCTGTCCGGCCAGCGCGGCATCGGTGCGGGTGAAGGGGCGGTTGCCGGTGCGGTCTATGTCCGGTGCGCCGGACAGGCGGGCGACGGCGGTGGCGATGAAATTCCGGTCAAATCCGGCCATGCCGGTGCCGCCGGGCAGGGCGAGCAGCCCGAAAAGCCCCGATTGCAGCCGGTCGATCAGTTTGGTGTTGGAGCCGATCCTGCTGTCGATGATGGTTATCGTGGCCTCCAGCCCCAGATGTTCCAGAAACACCTTGCCCAGCGATATCCGGATCTGGTCCAGCAACACCTCGCGCAGCGAGGCGCGCGCCACACGGGCGTGGGCGATTTCTATCTTGCGCCGCAGCAGGGCGGCATGGCCGGCGCTGTCCGGCGTGTCGGTCTGGAGTGGTTCAGTCACAAAAAAGCCCCCGAAACGGTTGTCGGGGGCTGTTTAGCAGCAAGATCTTAGCAAAAGGTTAAGAATCCTCGAGCTTGACGATGGCCTTGCCCCCGGCGAGCTGGAAGAAATAGGTCAGCTTTTCCCCGCTGCCGTCCGGTTTGGCTGCGCAGACCACGTCGAAGGCGTTCGGCTCTTCGCGCTGGGTGACGGTCAGGACGCTGCCGCAGGTGAAGCCCTGCAGGGTGATGAAGGTGCTGACCGCATTGCGGTATTCCGCATCGGTTTCCGCATCGGCCACGACCGGAAGGGCCACGCTGGCAAGGGTTGCGGCAAGGGCCGTCATTCGGATGAAAGACATGGGATGTCTCCTGGTTGATGATCATTGCCCGACATATAAGCGGTGCGGGGGCACAATGATAGGCTTTGTGGCAAAACCGGCATAGTTTTGCCCATGCTGCGCCAATTTATCCCCCTTCGCCCCATTGTCGCGCCCGCGTTGATTGCCCATAACGGGGCAAAGCCAATGAAAGGTAGACCAATGCTGAAAGCCCTTAACGATATCCCGTTCCGGTTCCCGATCATGATGTGCCTGCTGCTGGGGCTGGCCCCCTATACGCCCGAGCCCCACATCTGGGAAAAACTGAAGATGCTGGCCGCCGGCGATCTGACCCGCCCGATCGATATTTTCGACTTTGTGCTGCATGGCGCGCCCTGGGCGGTGCTGCTGGCCAAGATCGTTGCCTATGTAATAACCCCGAAGGGGGAAACGGAGGGGTAGGAATGTATCTGGACAATCCGCTGGTTGCAGAGCTGCGCCGGGCCTCGCTGGGGCGCGAGGGGGATGTGTTTATCCACGGGGAAAACGGGCGCAGTTTCGGCGCGCTGTTTGCCAATGCGGAAAACATCGCCGCCGCGCTGGCGGAATGCGGGGTGGAGCCGGGGGACCGGGTGGCGGCGCAGATCGACAAATCGGTCGCGGCGCTGGAGCTGTATATCGGGACGGTGATGGCGGGGGCGGTGTTTTTGCCGCTCAACCCGGCCTATACCGCGCCCGAGGTCGCCTATTTCCTGAACGACGCCACGCCGCAGGTGTTCGTGCAGGATCCCGCCCGTCTGGGGGAGCTGTCGGAGGTCACGCGGGACGTGGCGCATGTGCTGACGCTGGACGCGCAGGGGCAGGGCAGCCTGACGGATCTGGCGGCGCGGCAAGACGGGTTTTCCGTGGTGGCGCGCAAGGACACGGATCTGGCGGCGATTCTGTATACCTCGGGGACGACGGGGCGATCGAAGGGGGCGATGCTGACCCATCGGGCGCTGGCCTCGAACTCGCTGACGCTGGTGGATTACTGGCGCTTCACGCCCGACGATGTGCTGATCCATGCCTTGCCGGTGTTTCATACGCACGGGCTGTTTGTGGCCACCAATGTGGCGCTGATGGCGGGGGCCTCT
>JALWQC010000030.1 GCA_027080755.1 Paracoccaceae bacterium | reverse complement strand
CTTCCAGATAGCGCGGGTCGGGGGGGGACAGGATGTCGGGGGCAAGACCGGCCAGATGTTCCAGAAACCCGCTATCTGCAGCCCGCAATCCCATTAGCCCGTCCCCTTTTCCTGCCGGTCCCGCCGCAGGTTGGCATAAAGAACATGGTCCCGCCAGCGCCCCGCAATTTGCAGATAGCTTTGCGCAACCCCTTCGTATTTGAAACCCGATTTTTCCAGCAAACTCCGCGAGGGAGTGTTTTCCGGCAGGCATCCGGCCTGAATCCGGCTGATATCCAGATGGTCAAAGGCATAGCGCACGGTGGCTTCCAGCGCCTCGGCCATATAGCCGTTGCGCGCGAAACGTTCCCCCATCCAGTAGCCGACGGTGCAGGATTTTGCCACACCGCCCTGCATGTTGTCCAAGGTGATTCCGCCCATCAAGGCCCCGTCCGCGCGCCGGATCAGCACCAGCGGCAAGGACCTTTTGTCCAGCACCCCAGCCCGGCCCCAGTTCACGCGATAACGAAAGGCCCGGCGGGACAGATAGGCAGGGTCGCGCAAGGGTTCCCAGGGGGCCAGAAACGACTCGGATTCCCGCCGCAGGGTGGCCCACTGCGTATAATCCCCCATTTGTGGCAAACGCAGGGTCAGGCGCCCGGTTTGCAGCACCGGAAATTTGCGCCAGCCGAACATTTATGCCCCCAGTTTCGCAGCAAGCGCATCCAGATCCGGCGCCCCGTCAACCGGCCCGTAGAGCGCCATCGCCGCCGTATCCTGCCGCCGCAGGCTATCGGCAAAACCCCGCACCTTTTGCGTGGTGACCGCGTCAATCTTCGCAACGGTTTCATCCAGTTCCGGCACACGGTTCCAGACGGAAACCATGCGCGCCAGCCGCTCGCAACGCGCGGTGGAGCTTTCCAGCCCCATCAACATACCTGCCTTCATCTGCTGGCGGGCGCGTTCCACTTCGTCGTCGCGCATATCCTCGCCGGCGCGGCGCAGCTCGGTCATGGTCAGTTCGGCCAGACCGGCCAGCTGGTCGCCCCGCGTGCCGGCGTAAATGGTAAACAGCCCCGTATCCTCGTGCGCCGAGGATGACGCAAAGATGGAATAGCACAGCCCGCGTTTCTCCCGCGCCTCCTGAAACAGCCGCGAGGACATCCCCCCCCCAAGCGCCGAGGCGAAAATCTGGCTGGTATAGACATCCGCATCCCGATAGCCCGGGGCCTCCAGCGCAAAGGTAAAATGGGCTTGTTCCAGTTCCTTGACCACACGTTTTTCGCCGCCCAGAAACCGCGCGGGCACCGGCGTGGCGGCATTGCGGCGCGGCAAGGCACCAAACAGGGTTTCGGCTGCGCGCACCAGGGCCTCGTGATCCACAGCGCCGGCGGCTGACAGGATCATCTGTTCGGGGCCGTAATATTCCTGCACAAATGCCGCCAGATCTGCCCGCCCGAAACGGCGGACATTTTCCGCCGGCCCCAGAATAGGGCGGCCCATCGGCTGATCGGGAAAGGCGGTTTCCTGCAACCAGTCGAAAACGATATCATCCGGCGTATCCAGCGTCTGTCCGATTTCCGACAGGATCACCCCGCGCTCGGTCTCTATCTCTTGCGGATCAAAGGCCGGATGCAGCAGGATATCCGCGATCACATCCAGCGCCAGCGGCACGTCGTCCTGCAAAACGCGCGCGTAATAGGCGGTGGTTTCGCGGCTGGTATAGGCGTTGACATAGCCCCCGACATTTTCGATCGCCTCGGCAATATCCAGCGCCGAACGCCCCGCCGTACCCTTGAACGCCATATGTTCCAGAAAATGCGCGATGCCGTTCTGTTCCACCCGTTCATGGCGCGCGCCGGCATCAACCCAGATACCGATCGTGGCGGATTTCAGGCTTGGCATATCCTCGGTGACAATGCGAAACCCGTTCGAAAGGGTGTGCAGGCGCACGCTCACGCGCGGGATCCTTCGCGGATGATGGTTTCTATGGCCGACAGGTCGTTTGCCACGCGGGTTACGCGCTCGGGGCGTTCGAACAGATCGGCCATATGCGGCGGCAGGGCGGGGCGGATGCCGCAGGCGGCTTCTACCGCATCGGGGAATTTGGCGGCGTGGGCCGTGGCCAGAACCAGCATCGGCACGGCCGGATTGCCCCGTTCCTCGCGCGCGACCTTCAGGGCAACGGCGGAATGGGGGCACAGGATCTCGCCATAATGTTCCTTGGCAAAACGGATGGTTTCGGCGGTTTCCTCCTCGGAACAGCGGCCGGAATCGAATTCGGCGCGCAAACGTTCCAGCGCCCCTTGCGACAGGGCAAACCCGCCCTTGTTTTGCAGATCG
>JALWQC010000029.1 GCA_027080755.1 Paracoccaceae bacterium | reverse complement strand
GCGCAGGATATCGAAAACCTGATGGTGGGCACGCGCTCCGTCGCGCACATAGCCCGGCGCGCCGGAGCGCGTGCCCACCATCAGGTTTTCGATATCCTGCGCCGTGCGCAAAAACGCCCCCGTATAAAGGGTAAAACTGGTGGCCCCGCGTTCCACATTCCCCACGCCGCGTTCGGCATTGGCGGTGCGGATGGTGCCGGCCAGCTGGTCCAGACTGATGCCGAATCCGGCCAGCCGTTCGGGGAAGACCTCTACGCGGATGGCCTCGGGGCGGCCACCGGTGATGAAGCTCTGGGCGGTGTTGTCCACCTCTTTCAGGCGCTGCATCACGTCCAGCCCGAGGGTGCGCAGCGCCGCCTCGTCCACCTCGTGCGACCAGAGCGTCAGGGTGACAACCGGCACATCGTCCACGCCCTTGGGCTTGATCAGGGGCTGCGAGACTCCGGGCGGGATTTTATCGAGGTTGGACTGGATCTTGTCGTTCAGCTTGACCAGCGAATCCTCCAGCCGCTCGCCGACCAGAAACTGCACCGTGACCATGCCGCTGCCCCGTTCCGAGCGCGAATACACATGGTCAACCCCTTGAATTTCCGACATTAACCGTTCCAGCGGGTCCGTCGCCAAAGAGGCCACCTGATTGGCCTAGGCCCCGGGGTAGCTGAAGAAAATATCCACCATCGGCACGGAAATCTGCGGATCTTCCTGACGCGGCGTCATCACCAGCCCCAACATGCCGAGCGCCAGAAACGCCACCAGCAAAAGCGGCGTCAGCGGGGAATTGATGAAGCCCCGGGTCAGCGTGCCGGCCAGTCCCGGTTTGACGTTGTGTCCGGGCGGGGTCTGGGGTGTGGTTTCCTCGGTCATGGCGATCCCCCTAGCGGTCCGGACTTTGGCCGGACACCAGATTGGCGGGCGGATCGAGGATCACTTCCTCGCCCCCGCTCAGGCCGGAAACAACGGACAGGGTGCCATCGGCCAGCGGATAGCCGACCCGCACCAGCCGCAGGGACGGCTTGCCATCCACCAGCACAAACACCGAGGGCAGCGAGCCGCGCCAGACCAGCGCCGAAGCAGGGACCGAGGCCTCTGTGCGCGGCGGAACGGAGGAGTCGGGGACCGTGACCTCTACATACATGCCCGGGCCGCCGATGGTGCCATAGGGCAGATCGAATTTCACCGTAACCGTGTGGCGCTGCGGGTCCGCCACCGGATAGATTTGCGCCACCCGTGCATCCACCGTGCCACCGCCCGCATCCAGACGGGCCGGCACGATCATGCCCTCTTCCAGACCGGCGGCCAGACGCACGGGGACATCCGCGACAACGCGCAGATAATCGGTGTAGGCGAATTTCAGCAGTGGCATCCCCGGCTGCACCGTATCGCCGACCTCTACCATTTTCTGAATGACAATCCCGTCAAAAGGCGCGACAGAGCTGGCGTCGCGCAGCTGCGCATCCAGCGCCGCCAGATTGGCCCGTGCCTGTTCCAGCGCGCTTTGCGCCTGATTGACCCCGACCCCGCTGGCATACAGATCCGCCTGCCGTTCCAGACCGGAATCCGACTGCCCGATCATATCGGAAAACCCGCGGGTGAAAAACTGGTCGAAGGTGGACGGAATCCCCATGCCCGGAAAACCGGTCAGGGAATTGACGCGGGGGGAATAGAGCTCGCGCGAATATTGCACCTGCGAATTGCCGAGCGCCGCCTCCGCCTGTGCAATCTGGGCCAGGGCGGCGCGGCGGCGGGCCTGTATGGCCTCGTCATTGATGGTTAACAGGATCTCGCCCTCGGCGGCGCGGTGGCCTTCCTCGCCGGCCAGAAAGGTGACCCGCCCGGGCATCTGCGCGCTGAGGGTGACTTCCTTGAAGGGGATGACCGTGCCGCCGACAATCGCATTGCCCCCCACCTGCGTCACCCCGACAATCGCGGTGCGAAAGCCGGCGCCCTCTGCCAGCGCCCCTTGCGCAGACAGGGCGAGGCCGATGGCGATGATGGTTGCTGCAAGGTGATTCTTACCCGGCATGTCGTATCCCCCGTATTGTTATGCTGTCGATTTCCCTCAACTTTTTGTGCATTTTCCGGTCTGGTTCTCGCGGTGCCGGATGTATCGGTTAACAAGTGTATAACATATTACTTTGTATATTGTAAGATTAGAATATGCTAATTATACCTTCGGGCATTCTAGAACGGCGACATATTCCCCCACATGTAGGACATCGGCTGGCTGAAGGCATAGGTTGCGCGCCCGATATCATAGGTCATGCGCGACATGCTGGCGGACATCTTCACCACCGCATCCGTCATCGCCGGCATGGCCGCGGACATGGTGGA
>JALWQC010000028.1 GCA_027080755.1 Paracoccaceae bacterium | reverse complement strand
ATCCAGTTCGCCACCTGTTCCTGCGCCAGCGAGGCCCCCTGCGAGACAACCCCGCAGATCGTATCGGGAAAATCGGCCGAGGCGGCACGGTTCAAAATCACCTCGCCCACGGCAAACTGTCCGGCAAGGGTTTCGCTGCGCGCCTCGAAATACAGGGCCTCTGTCAGGCATTTCCATTCCGGCCCGCCACTGGCGGGGGGCATGGAATCCAGCACGGCTGTGTTGAAGGTGGTGCCGTTTTCCGTCGCCAGATCCACCGCCCGGCTGGAGGCCTGCGCCGCGCTGGCGTTGCGGTTGGCGGTGCGATCCTCGCCCAGATGCAGGCCGAACAGGGAAAAACCGCCGCGGCTTTCGACCGGTGCGGGGCGATGCACGCCAAGGCCGCTCAATTCCGCCAGCTGGTCCACAGTCATGGCACTGACGGCGGCGCGTTCCTGCGTCATCATCGCCATGATCTGGTCGATGGCCTGCTGGTTGGGATCCTCGGAAAATTCCGCCGCCGGACGTTCCGCATTGGCCACGCCCACCGCCAGCGTCACCCCGAGCACAAGCCCGAGCGCAAACACGACACCGCGTTTCATTTCCGTTACGTTAAACCGACCGGCCAATTCAAACCCTATATATTCCCGCGACCCATCTTTTGATGTGTATCGCGCCTGTGTTTCACACACTGCAAATCCGCCTCTGTCGCGGCGAAAACTAGCCAAAAAATGGGGATAAGTCCATATTTTTCAAGTCCTGCGTGTTTGCAGGCGATAACATCCTGAAAATTCGTGTAAATTTCCTTACCGTTCGGACAAAATACTGGCCTGCGCCGCCGCCAGACGGGCAATCGGCACCCGGAAGGGCGAGCAGGACACATAGTCGAACCCCGCCACCTTGCAGAATCGCACCGAGGCCGGATCCCCCCCGTGTTCCCCGCACAGCCCCAGCGCCAGATCCGGCTTGTGTTCGCGCCCGCGCCGGGCCGCCAGCAACAGCAATTCGCCCACCCCTTCAACGTCGAGCGAGTGGAACGGATCCTCGGGGTAGACGCCCAGCCGGACATAATCGCGCATGAAACGCCCCGCATCGTCGCGCGACAGGCCATAGGTCATCTGCGTCAGGTCGTTGGTGCCAAAGCTCAGAAACGCCGCGCTTTCGGCCAGATCGCCGGCGCGCAGGGCGGCGCGCGGGGTTTCCACCATCACGCCCAGTTTATAGTGCAGCGCCCCGCCCTTTTCGCCCAGCACCTCGGCCGCGACGGCATCGACGCGCTCTTTCACCAGCTCCACCTCGCGGTTGGCGGAGACGAGGGGGATCATCACCTCGGGGACGACGGGCTCGGCCGCGTCGCGGTTGACCTCCAGCGCCGCCTCGAAAATGGCGCGGGCCTGCATTTCGTAGATCTCGGGCATGGTCACGCCCAGCCGCACCCCGCGTTTGCCCAGCATGGGGTTGAATTCCTTCAGCTCGTCGGCGCGCGCGATCACCTTGGACACGGGCAGGTCCATCGCCTCGGCCAGGTTCTGCATTTCCTCGCGGCTGTGGGGCAGGAATTCGTGCAGGGGCGGATCCAGCAGGCGGATGGTGACCGGCAGGCCGCGCATGATTTCGAACAGCTCGACAAAATCCGAGCGCTGCATCGGCAGCAGACGGTTCAGCGCCGCGCGACGGTCCGCCTCGCTGTTGGCGAGGATCATCTCGCGCATGACGGTGATGCGGCCCTCTTCGAAAAACATGTGTTCCGTGCGGCACAGCCCGATGCCGTCCACCTTGAAATCACGGGCGACACGGGCGTCCATCGGCGTGTCGGCATTGGCCCGCACCCCCATGTCGCGCGCCGCATCGGCCCATTCCATCACCGTCAGGAAAGCCCCGCCCAGTTCCGGCTGCAACATGGCGGGCGCCCCGACGATGGCCTGCCCGCGCGTGCCGTCCACGGTGATCACGTCGCCCTCGCGGAATTCCTGCCCGTCGCGGGTGCGGATGCTGCGTTTCTTCAGGTCCAGCACCAGATCCTGCGCCCCGACCACACAGGGCAGGCCCAGACCGCGCGCGATCACCGCCGCGTGGCTGGTCATGCCGCCGCGCGCCGTCAACACACCGGCAGCGGCGTGCATGCCGCGGATATCCTCGGGCGAGGTCTCGATGCGCACCAGGATGCAGGGTTCCTCTTGCGCCTCCGAGGCCATCGCCGCCTCGGGCGAGAACACAATCCGCCCCGTCGCCGCCCCCGGGCTGGCCGGCAGACCGGTGCCGAAAACCTGCCGTTTGGCGTGCGGGTCGATCTGGGGGTGCAGGTGTTCGATCAGGTTCTGCGGCTCTATCCGCGGCAGGGCCTCTTCGCGGG
>JALWQC010000027.1 GCA_027080755.1 Paracoccaceae bacterium | reverse complement strand
GCCGGCCTGTTTTAGCTGTTTTTCCAGTGCGGTGTAGTCCCCCGTGAAATGGTGGACCTGCCAGCCGCAGGCGTCGGCGGTTTCGCAGTTTTCGGCGTTGTCATCGATCAGCAGCAGCTCGTCCGGTTCTACCGACAATTCATCGGACACCATGTCGAAAAACCCCTCGTCCGGTTTGGCAACGCCCATCAGGCCCGAGGCGAAGATGCGGTCCATCCGGTCCTCGAACCCCAGATCGGCGGCGATAAACTGGGCGCGCATCGGCTCGTTGTTGGTGGCCATGACATTGCGGAAATTGGCGCGTTTGCTGGCGGCCAGCAGGGCCATCATCCGGTCGTCAAGGTTGTAGTCGCTCTGGAACCAGAATTCCAGAATGTTGCGCAGGTCGCCCTGATAGCCGACGGTGGCGGCCCAGTCGGCCAGCACGTCCATCAGGCTCAGCTCGCCAATCAGCACATCGTTGAACTTGTCGTTGAAAACCATGTCGTTGAAGGTTTCGACGGAATGGCCGAACTCCCCCTCGAAACCCGGTTGCCAGATCAGCTGCCCGTCCTCGATATTGCGGTTCAGAACCCCGTCGAAATCCCAGACGATCGTGTCGATTTTTTCCATGCCATGCCCCTTGTTCTACCCCGTTGATATAGATTTTTTTGCCGTCAGGGAAAGGGTTTTGATTGCATGTTTTTGCAAAAGCGGTAAACAAAACTGACCACATCAGCGAAATCGGGGGCCGTTCATGCCGATCATCACCAATATTACCGATCTAAAGGCGCTATACCGCCGGCGCGTACCGAAAATGTTTTACGATTACGCCGAAAGCGGATCGTGGTCGGAACAGACCTTTCGCGAGAATGTCACCGATTTTGCCGACATCCATCTGCGCCAGAAGGTAGCGGTGGATATGTCGGGGCGCTCCACGGCCTCGACCATGGTCGGGCAGGACGTAGCCATGCCCGTAGCGCTGGCGCCTGTCGGGCTGACGGGGATGCAATCGGCAGACGGAGAGATCAAGGCAGCCAAGGCGGCCGAGGCTTTCGGCGTGCCGTTTACCCTGTCCACCATGTCGATTTGTTCAATCGAGGATGTAGCGGCGGAGGTCACGAAACCCTTCTGGTTCCAGCTCTATGTGATGAAGGATCGCGACTATATCAACGATCTGATCGACCGGGCGAAGGCGGCGAAATGCTCGGCGCTGGTGCTGACGCTGGATTTGCAGATTTTGGGGCAGCGGCACAAGGACGTGAAGAACGGTCTTGGCGCGCCGCCAAAGCTGACGCTGAAGAATATCCTGAACATGGCGACCAAACCGCGCTGGGTGATGGGGATGCTGGGCACCAAACGGCACGAGTTCCGCAACATCGTCGGACATGTGAACAACGTGGAAAACATGGGTACGCTGGCGGAATGGACGGCGAAACAGTTCGATGAAAAACTGTCCTGGGACGATGTGGCCTGGATCAAGGAACGCTGGGGCGGGCCGCTGATCCTGAAGGGGATTCTGGATGTCGAGGATGCGCGCCGCGCTGTCGAAACGGGCGCCGACGCGATTGTAGTATCGAACCACGGCGGGCGGCAGCTTGACGGGGCAATGTCGGCCATCCGCATGCTGCCGGATATTATCGACGCGGTCGGGGACCGGATAGAGGTGCATATGGACAGTGGTATCCGTTCCGGTCAGGACGTGCTGAAGGCCTTGGCGCTGGGGGCCAAGGGGGTTTATATCGGGCGAGCCTATATTTACGGGCTCGGCGCGATGGGGCAGGAAGGCGTGACCAAGGCGCTGGAGGTGATTCACAAGGAACTGGACACCACAATGGCCTTTTGCGGGCGCCAGAAGGTAACCGAGCTGAACCGCGAGAACCTGCTGGTGCCGGAAGATTTCCGCGGGCGGTTCGAAAGGGCCTAGCACGGTTGAAAATGTCAGGGCCGGCGGAACCGCCGGACCGCGCCCGACCCTCCCCTCGGGAGGGCGCCTTGCACCCTCCCAGGGTCCGGCGCGCTCCTTGGAATTGAATTCACGAATCCCCTTCACATTCCCGACAAAAGCGCCTATAGGGTCGGCTTCGTGTGGCGCTTACACCCTTGGAGGATCGCCACGGTTCAATTTTAGGAGAATTCCAAATGGCAGAGAATACCACTCTCAACGCTACGGTTCGCGCAGGTACAGGCAAGGGGGCCGCCCGCGCAGCACGCCGTGAAAACCTCGTCCCGGGCGTCATCTATGGCGGCGGCGAAGAGCCGACCCCGATCAACGTCAAGTTCAACGAACTGTTCAAAATGCTGAAGGCCGGGCACTTCCTGTCCACCCTTCTGACCCTGAACGTTGACGGCAAAGAGCAGCGCGTAATCTGTCGCGGTGTGCAGCGCAACGTCATCAACGACCTGCCCACACACGTCGATTTCCTGCGTCTGTCCGGCAAATCCCGCATCAACCTGATGATCCCCGTTGTCTTCCTGAACGAGGAAACCTCGGTCGGTATCAAAAAGGGCGGCACGCTGGTTGTTGTGCGTAACGAGGTGGAACTGAAAGTGACTGCCAACAACATCCCCGACCACCTCGAAGTGGATCTGGCCGATGTTGAACTGGGTGACACCATCCACATGTCCGACGTAACCCTGCCCGAAGGCACGCGCCCGATGATTCAGGACCGCGACTTCGTGATTGCCAACATCGCCGCCCCGCGTGGCCTGACCGCAGAAGAAGAAGCCGAAGACGCCGAGGCCGAAGCCGCAGCAGCAGCTGCATCGGCCGAGGCAGCTACCGAGGAATAATTCCCCTGGTCGGCAACATATGCTACACAAGGCGCGTCCCTGAAACGGGGCGCGCTTTTTCTTTGGGGAAACGGATATGAAACTGTTTGTCGGACTTGGCAATCCCGGGACAAAATACGCCCGAAACCGCCACAACATCGGCTTTATGGCACTGGACAGCATCGCGGGGGACCACAACTTCGCCCCTTGGCGCGGGAAGTTTCAGGGCAAGGTTTCCGAAGGGCGGCTGGGCCAGGAAAAGGTGATCCTTCTGAAACCCGAAACCTACATGAACCTGTCCGGCCAATCGGTCGGAGAGGCCATGCGCTTTTACAAGCTGACCCCCGCCGATGTCACGGTCTTCCATGACGAACTGGACCTTGCGCCGGGCAAATGCCGGGTGAAAACCGGCGGCGGGCATGCAGGGCATAACGGGCTGCGCTCTATCCACCAGCACATCGGGCCGGACTATCACCGCGTGCGGCTGGGCATCGGGCATCCGGGGCATAAGGACCGTGTGGCGGCCTATGTGCTGCATGATTTCGCCAAGGCGGACGAAGGCTGGCTGGATGATGTCCTGCGCGGGATCAGCGACGGCGCGCCGGCACTGGCCGAGGGGCAACCGGACAAATTCATGAATGCAATCGCGCGGCGCGTGGTCCCCGCCCGTCCGGCCAAACCCGCCCCGCCCAAACCGGCCCCCAAACCCGAGCCGGCCGAAGACACCCGCACCCCGCTGCAAAAACTGAAAGACAAGTTCGGATGACAACGTTGCGGGAGGCCTTTGAAAAACAGGCGGAGTCCTGCGCCGATCTGGGATCAGCCTTCACTGCGGGCCTTTTGCGGCTGGTTGGCGCGCGGCTGAAGGACAACCATCCGGTCGGGGCGGCACTGTTCCGCTGGCCTTTCGGTACCTTCCGCCCGGTGCCGTCGCCCTTCGGCTGGCGGGCGCCCTGCATTCGCTGATCTTGCTTGAAAAGGATCCGGCGCTGGCGGCCGTTTACCCGCCAAACACAGCAGATCCCGAAACCCTGTGGCAGGCCGTTGACCGCGCCATGCACGAACATAGCGACCATATATTGCGCTGGATGGAATCCGCCCCGCAAACCAACGAGATCCGCCGCTCCGCCGCGTTGATCCCTGCCTTTCACCTGCTGGCGGAGGAAACCGGCCTGCCGCTGCTGCTGTCGGAAATCGGGGCCAGCGCCGGACTGAATCTGAATTGGGATGCCTACGGGCTGGACATCAACGGGCAACAGATGGGGCCCCAAAATGCCGCCGTGCGCCTGCGGCCGGACTGGCAGGGGACCACACCCCCCCGCGCCGATGTCCACATCGGCGGCCGCGAGGGCTGCGATATCAACCCGCTCGATCCCTGCAACGAGGCCGACCGCCTGCGTCTGCTGTCCTATATCTGGCCGGACCAACGGCAAAGGATTGCCAACACCAAACACGCCCTGACGCTGGCCTGCAAGGCAGGGCACAGGGTGGCGCAAGAGGACGCGCTGGCCTTTCTGGCACGCCGGCTGGCCCCCGTTCAAGACAATACACGGGTGATCTATCATTCAATCATGTGGCAATATCTTAGCCCGCAGGATCGCCAGACCGGCGCCGATATGATCGGGGATGCGGGGGCGCAGGCAACGCCGGATGCGCCGCTTGCATGGTTGCGGGTGGAAGCGGATGAAAACCCCGACGGGGCCGGTATTACCCTGACCCTATGGCCGGACGGGCGGGAACGTCACCTTGGCAGGATGGATTTTCACGGACGGTGGGTGAAATGGACCGGCTGATTTTTTTGACGGAACATATCCACTAAACCGGTTTAGTAGTTCTTTTAAGAATCCGGCAACCCTATGAATAAACAGCTCTTTTCACCTATTCACTCCCTTCCCCACGCCCCATTTAACCCTTTATTAACCATACCACCCCCCTTTACCTGAGCGCCCCGGATTGCGACACTCGGGGTATGGAGCAAAAGACCCAAAGCCTGTGCCGCGACTGCATCACCCTGTTTTCAGGGGGGGAGCGCTGCCCCAACTGCCGCTCCCCGCGCGTCATCTCGCACCCCGAGCTATACAGCCTGTCGATTGCCCATATGGATTGCGATGCGTTTTTTGCCTCGGTCGAAAAGCGCGACAATCCGGCCTTGCGGGACAAGCCGGTCATCGTCGGCGGGGGGCATCGCGGGGTGGTTTCGACCTGTTGTTATATCGCGCGGATCAGCGGCGTGCGCTCAGCCATGCCAATGTTTCAGGCCAGAAAGCTTTGCCCCGAAGCGGTGGTAGTACCCGGACGCATGGATGTTTACGTCAAGGTCAGTCGCGCCATCCGCGCCATGATGCAGGCGCTGACGCCGGAAATCGAACCCCTGTCCCTGGACGAGGCCTTTCTGGACCTTTCGGGCACCACCGAATTGCATGGAGAGCCCCCCGTCGCGCAAATGGCACGGCTGGTAAAACGGATGGAGCAGGAGCTGGGCATCAGCGGCTCGGTCGGGCTGTCGCACAACAAGTTTCTGGCCAAGATCGCCTCGGATCTGGACAAGCCGCGAGGCATGTCGGTGATCGGGCGGGCGGAAACGGCCGATTTCCTGCGCGACAAACCGGTCGGGATTATCTGGGGCGTCGGGGCGGCCATGCGCCAGACACTGGAGCGCGACGGGATTCGCAAGGTTTCGGATCTGCTGCGCTATGACCGCAAGGAAATGTCCGCGCGCTATGGCAGCATGGGGGAGCGCTTGTATTTTCTGGCCCGCGGGCAGGACAGGCGGGCGGTTTCCGGCCGCGATCCGGTCAAGAGCATCTCGAATGAAACCACCTTTTCCGCCGATACGGCCGACCCGGACACGCTGGATGCCGTTTTGTGGCGCATGACAGAAAAGGTGGCCAATCGGGCCAAGGCACGGGAACTGGTCGGGCGGGTTGTGACGTTAAAGCTGAGAACCGCCCGTTTCCGCACCCTGACGCGCCGCCTGACCATCGGCGAACCAACACAACTGGCCGACGTCATTTACCATACTGCCCGCCCGATGTTGACGCGCGAACTGGAAAACGGCCCGTTCCGGTTGCTTGGAGTCGGGATCAGCGAATTGCAGGCGGCAACCGGTGACGGGGTGGTGCGCGACCTGCTGGATCCCGATGCCCCCAAACGCGCCGCAGCCGAGCGCGCCAGTGACCGTATCCGGCAGAAGTTCGGGGAAGATGCCATCCTCAAAGGACGGGGGTTTCGCAAAAAATAATGTGGTTACGTTGGGTCACCTTTCTTGACTTTGCTGCACTGCACAATCATATCTACCCCAAGCGATGCGAGCATCGTCAGTCCTTTTACGAGGGCGTTTCCTCCCTAGACTAAAGGCCGCTTTCGAGCGGCCTATTTTTTATTCCGCGGCAAACGGCATCTGCTGTTGGCCTAGTCCGGCCAGTTTGCGGATAATGCCGGACAGTCGCGCGCGCAGGGGGGCAAAACCGGCGGTCGGGGTCAATGTTTCAGCGTCCATGTAAAGCGCGCGGTTTATTTCTATCTGGACCGCATGCAGGTTTTGCGCCGGGCGGCCGTAGGTTTTGGTAATATACCCGCCCGCATAGGGCCGGTTCAGGGCGACGTCAAAACCGGCGGCAGCAAAGATATCAACCACGGATTCGCTGATATGCGGGGCAGCCGAGGCGCCGAAACGGTCCCCTATGACAATATCGGGCGCGCGGCCGGTGTCGGGTAGCGGGGCTGTGGCCTCGGGGGGCATGGAATGGCAGTCGAACAGGATCGCCATGCCGAAACGGGCGCGGGTTTCTTCCAGAAGGGCCGTGAGACGTTTGTGATAGGGGGTGTAAACCGTTTGCAGGCGGCGCTCGGCCTCGCCAAGGGACATCTTGCCGCTGCGAATCACCCGATGGTTGGCGACCACACGCGGAATCACGCCAAGGCCGGCGGCAATACGCGGATTGTTCGGCTGCCGGCGCACCCCGCGCACCAGCGCCGCATCCAGCTCCGTTGCCGCGCGGTTCAGGTCCACATAGGCCCGCGGCAGCCGCGCCGCCAGCAAAGGCGCGCCATGGTCCGGCGCCGCAGAAAACAGCTGATCGACGAAGGCATCCTCGGAACTGCGGATAGCAAGGGAATCAAGACGGGTGCGCGCCAGAAAATCCGCAGGATATTCATCCCCGCTGTGGGGCGAGCTGAACACCACGCAAGAGCGTTCCGATTGCGGCATTTCCAGTCTATACGGGCGGTCCGGCATCTTTTTCCCCAATTCATACCTGCCGATATCATAAGGCAAACAAGATATTTGCAAAAGCCCTTGAAC
Source organism: Paracoccaceae bacterium (assembly GCA_027080755.1). Classification (GTDB taxonomy): domain Bacteria; phylum Pseudomonadota; class Alphaproteobacteria; order Rhodobacterales; family Rhodobacteraceae; genus NORP23. The sequence continues at coordinate 2,319 of JALWQC010000027.1, read as the reverse complement.
CTTCTTCCGACTCCTTTTATAGACACCCCACGCGAGCGGTGCTTTTGCAGCGCTTGTTTGCTTTTCGGGCGTATAGCTCAGCGGGAGAGCACTTCGTTGACATCGAAGGGGTCACTGGTTCAATCCCAGTTACGCCCACCATTCCCCCCGCAGGGATGGAGACAAGATTAACAGGCGCAATCCTCGCGCCGCTGATAGGAGAGAGACTATGAAAGTCAAGAACTCGCTTCGCTCCCTGAAGGCGCGTCATCGCGATTGCCGTGTTGTCCGCCGCAAGGGCCGTGTATATGTGATCAACAAAACACAGCCCCGTTTCAAGGCGCGTCAGGGGTAACCCCGACACCAACCATTCTTTGAAAAGCCGCGCCCGCAAGCGCGGCTTTTTCAGTTTCAGCCCATCAGCAACGCCCGCACCGTGGCCGAGTCCACATAGCCGCTGGCGGGGATGCCCCGATCTTTCTGGTAGGCCTTGATCGCGGCGCGGGTGGTAGCGGTAAACACCCCGTCCACGATGCCGGGGTTAAAGCCCAGCCCCTTCAGGCGGCTTTCGATCAACAGGCGCGTGGCAGGGTTAAGGCCAAGGCGGGCCTCGGCATCCTTGGCAGCCTGTTCCTCGTCCGGTAGCAGCGAATCAGGATCCAGCGCCTTTACCCGGTCTTTGGCAATCTCGGCATAGATCCCGTCGGGGAAATCGGCCAGATAGGCGCGGTAGCTGTCGGCGGTGTTTTTGCCCACGGCCTCTGTCCATGCGGCGGTGTCGGCCTGTTCCTTTTCCGCCGCCTCGATTTTCGCAAGGGCTTCCTTGGCCTCGGCGGCGTGTAGGCCGTTGGGGTATTTATCCAGATAGAGCTGCAGATCCTCCTTGCTGCCCGACAATCCGGTGGCATTCCAGTAACGGTTGTCCTGCTGTTCGATCACGGCACGGCGGATGCCGGCCTGTTTGGCCAGGGCTGCCAGCTGCTCGGCATCCAGATAGCCGGTCGGGTCCAGATGCTGCGCCTTTTGCCATGCACCGATCGCCCCGCGCGTGCCACGGCCGAAAATCCCGTCAACGCCGCGGGTGTTATAGCCAAGCAGGGTCAAGTCAGCCTGAATCTTGCGTTTATCGGACCGTTTCAGGCCCAGCGCATCCTCTATATCCTTGGGCGTCGGCGCGGCACTGGCTGCCAGCGCATCCAGCCGCGCATGGGCCGAGGTGGCAAAAATCCCGTTGGGATAGCGCTGCAGATAGGCCTGATAATCCGCAGCCTTGCCGCTTTTTTCCGCCGCGCTCCACAGGCTTTGCTCGGCCGTCAGGGAATCGAGCGGGGACGGCGGGGTCCCCGTTGTCGGTGCCGGAATCCCCGTTTCGGGCGCCAGCGTAACATCGGCCGAGGCAAAGCCCCCGATCGTGATGGTATTGTCGGCGCGCAGCAGGGCCTTGGCCACTGGTTCAGTCGAAAACAGCAGGTCCTGCATGACAAAATCATTCATCTGTTTTTCCGGCCCCGACAGCAACAGCACCCCTTGCGGTATCGCCCCATCGCCAAGACCATTGCCAAGGGGATAGGACAGATCGCCACCGGTATCGGCAAAGATCATCGCGCTGTGGCCCGGGGCTTCGGCCAGAAGATCCAGCAACAGCCCCACCGGTGCGGCGTCATAGGCAACGTCCACCAGCGCATCCTGTGGCGTATCAACGGGCAGCAGCCAGCCGTTTTGCCCGAAGCTGGCGGCGCGGCCGGTGTAATGGATGACAAGACGGTCCTTGTCATCCATCCGCGCGACAAAACTGTCCAGAAGCGAGCGCATCTCCGCCCCGGTCAGATCGCGCCCCTCGATCACCTCGAAGCCTTGCGCACGATAGGCATTCAGCAACAGCGCATGGGTCTGCTGCGGGCCGTTGCCGACCGTGGCATCGGCATAGGCGGTATTGGTAACAACCAGCGCCAGACTATCGGCAAGCGCGGTGCTGCCCGCAAGGCTGGCGGCAAGGGAAAGGGTGACAAGGGAAAATTTCAGACGGTGACGCATAGCGGACTCCTGTAGCAATTTGCCATAGCCTAGCAGAGGGATGCGCGTCTGACACCCCCCTGCCCGCTTACAGGGGCTTTCCGGCCGGAATTTGCCTATTCGTAGCTGCGCTGGTCGTCAATGACCTTGCCGTCGTTGGGCAGGCTGCCCGGGGACAGGATTTCCACCTTGCCGCGCAGTTTCAGCACGCCCTGAACGGTGGCGGCGATGGCGTCGGGGTCGGCGGACTCGGCCTCTATCAGGACGGTCATGATGTCCTGCTCGCCCTCGCGCGTGGCAACGACCCGCGCCTTGAGGATCTCGGGG
>JALWQC010000026.1 GCA_027080755.1 Paracoccaceae bacterium | reverse complement strand
ATACAGCGCAGCGACGGAAATCAGACCGATCGGCGCATCCTCGGCACGGTTTTTATCCGCAGCGACATAGCCCTTGCCGGTTTCCACCGTCAGTTCCATGTACAGGCTTGCACCCTCGTCCAGGTGGCAGATCACGTGGTCCTTGTTCAGGATCTCGATGCCGTTGGTTTCCGCGATATCGCCGGCGGTAACAACCCCCGGACCCGTAGCGCTGATAGCAACCTTTTTCGGGCCTTCGACTTCCATGGAAACGGCGACACCCTTGAGGTTCAGCACGATATCGGTGACGTCTTCGCGCACACCGTCCACGCTGGAAAATTCATGCAGAACATTGTCGATCTGCACAGAGGTAATCGCGGCGCCCTGAAGCGAGGACAGCAGAACCCGGCGCAGGGCGTTGCCCAGTGTCAGGCCGAACCCGCGTTCCAGCGGCTCTGCCACAGCGACGGCTGTGCGCAGGCTGTCTGCACCCGGTTTGATGTCTAGCGATGTGGGGCGGATCAGTTCGCGCCAATTCTTCTGGATCATATTATGGCCTCCATACTTGTTCCCGACTGGATCCGGTGCGGGAACGCCCGAGGTTTAGAAATAGCAGGGACTGCGCCCGCGAATACAGGCGCAGTCCGATATATAATATGCCTTATACGCGGCGGCGTTTGGGCGGGCGACAGCCGTTGTGGGCGATCGGGGTCACATCACGGATTGCGGTGATGTTCAGACCCAGCGCAGCCAGCGCACGCAGGGCGGATTCACGACCCGAGCCCGGGCCCTGCACTTCAACCTCGAGGGTTTTCATACCGTGCTCCATAGCCTTGCGACCGGCATCCTCGGCAGCCATCTGGGCCGCATAGGGTGTCGATTTACGCGAGCCCTTGAAACCCATCGTGCCGGCAGACGACCAGGCAATTGCATTGCCCTGCGCGTCGGAAATCAGGATTTTCGTGTTGTTGAAAGAAGAGTTAACATGCGCAACACCGGTAGAGATGTTCTTGCGCTCTTTACGCTTCATGCGGGATTTATCACGTGCCATTGTCCAAGCTCTCCCTTATTTCTTCTTGCCGGCAATAGCCCGTGCGGGGCCTTTGCGGGTGCGAGCGTTGGTGCTGGTCCGCTGACCACGCACAGGAAGACCACGACGATGGCGCAGACCACGGTAGCAACCCAGATCCATCAGACGTTTGATGTTCATCTGGACTTCGCGGCGCAGGTCGCCCTCTACTTCGTAGTGGGAATCGATATATTCACGAATGGCCAGCACCTCGGCGTCGGACAGTTCGTTTACACGGCGGGATTCATCAATGCCAACAGCCTTGACGATTTCTTGCGCGGTATGGTTACCGATGCCGTAGATATAAGTCAGGGCGATGACCACCCGTTTGTTCGTGGGTATGTTAACCCCAGCAATACGTGCCAATACTGGCCTCCGTTTCTCTCGTTTGCGGTTCCGTAACACCGGAACCTTTTTTCACAACTAAAGCCCACCGTTGCAAAAACAACTGGTGGGCCCTTCGCCCGATCTAATAGGGCCGAGACCCCTGCGCGAATCTGTTGCGCAGGCGACTCTCCTACCGGAAAGTGGGCGGAGTATATGTTTCTGCGCCCCTTCGTCAACCCCGAATAATCGCGAGGCGTTATTCCGCCAATGCGGCGGAAATACGGGCGGCAACCTCGTCGATTTCCCCGATGCCATCAACCCGCTTCAGCAGGCCCTTGCAGTAGTAATACCCGATCAGCGGCGAGGTATCGCGGTAATAGGCCAGCAGGCGGTTGCGCAGCGATTCCTCGTTATCATCGGCGCGGCGCTTGAACTCGGTGCCGCCGCATTCGTCACAAACGCCGTCCACCTTCGGCTTGCGCAGGCTGTCGTGATAGACCGCCCCGCAGCTGGCGCAGGTGTAGCGTCCGGTGATCCGCGACACCAGCGCGTCATCGTCCACCTTCATCTCTATCACCGCGTCCAGCTTCTGCCCCTTGTCTTTCAACAGGGCGCCGAGCGCATCGGCCTGTGCCAGTGTGCGCGGAAATCCGTCGAAGATGAACCCTGCCCCGCCCGGATTGTTATCCAGTTGCTCGGCAATCAGCCCGATGACGATTTCATCTGTCACCAGATCGCCACGGTCCATAACGGCCGCGACCTGCTTGCCCATCTCGGTGCCCGATGTGCGGGCGGCCCGCCGGCTGTCCCCGGTGGGAAGCTGCACCATACACCGTTCGGCGACCAGACGCTGGGCCTGTGTTCCCTTACCGGCACCCGGCGGGCCAAGCAGAATTATGTTCATTTACGTTTCCTCGCCTTGGCGCGGTTCTTGCCCTTGCCGCGCAGTTTGGATTTC
>JALWQC010000025.1 GCA_027080755.1 Paracoccaceae bacterium | reverse complement strand
GGCTATGGCCACGGGCGGGTGGCGACCAGCGGCGATGTGCGGAATGTGTTGTTGCTCAGCCGGCGGCTAAGTATCGGCGGTTTGCTGTTGCTGGGGTATCTGTATTTCCGGCTGACGGGGGGGTCCGGGGCGCTGGCCTCTATCGGGTTGATCTCTTTTGCCGGTGTCGCCCAGATTTTGCCGAGCCTTCTGGGCGGGATTTTCTGGCGCAGTGCGACGCGGGTCGGGGCGCTGGCCGGACTGGGCGCGGGGTTTATTCTGTGGGCCTACACCCTGTTTTTGCCGAGCTTCGAGGGCAGTTTTATTCTTGGCGCGGACACGATTGAAAACGGTCTGTTCGGCCTGTCCTGGCTGCGGCCGCAGCAATTGCTGGGTCTGGGGGGCTATGATCCGTTGGTGCATAGTCTGCTGTGGTCGCTTGGCATCAACACCGCTTTGTTCGTCGGGCTGTCGCTGATTGTCACTCCGCGGCAGCTTGAACGGATACAAGGCGCGCAATTCGTTGATGTTTTTCGCCATGATGACAGCCGCGCCAGCGGGATTGTTATCCGCCGTTCCGCGACATCCGAGGACCTGTTCACCCTTGCCCAGCGTATTCTTGGCACGACCACCGCGCACCGGCTGTTTACGCAGGCGGCAAAGGATCAGGGCAAGGTTGCCGGTCTGCCGGATCCCAGCGACAGTTTCATTGAAAGGCTGGAGCGGGAGCTGGCCGGCAGTGTTGGCGCGGCCTCGGCGCATGCGATGGTTTCCCAGATTGCCGGTGGTGGCACGGTTTCTGTCGAGGATTTGATGAAAATTGCCGATGAAACCGCGCAAATTATGGAATATTCGCAACAGTTGGAGGTCCAGTCGAAAGAACTGGCCGAAACCGCGCAGAAATTGCGGCGCGCCAATGCGCAGTTGACCGAGCTGGGGGCGCAGAAGGACGCCTTTTTGTCGCAAATTTCCCACGAATTGCGCACGCCCATGACCTCCATCCGCTCTTTTTCCGAAATCCTGCAGGAAGGCGGCGATATTTCCAGCGAGCAGACCCAAAGGTTTATCGGCATTATCAACGCCGAAAGCCAGCGTTTGACCCGTTTGCTGGATGAAATCCTCGACATTAGTTTTCTGGAATCCGGGCGGGTTAACTGGTCGCTAGAGCCGGTTTCCCTGGACGCGGTTCTGGACCACGCCATCGCCAGCATAGAGGGGCAGCGGGCCTCGGCCCGTGTGGAAATTGTGCGGCGCGGGGGGACGGGGATTATGGTTAAGGCCGATTTTGACCGGTTGGCGCAGGTGTTCATCAATCTGCTGTCGAATGCGATAAAATACGGTCTGAACGCGCGGCCGGTGATTACGATCCACACCAGAAAAGTCGGCAAAACCGCGATGATCGGTATCAGCGACAACGGGCCGGGGATTGCGCCCGGAGACAGGGATAAAGTTTTCGAAAAATTTGCCCGTTTGTCCGAAATTACGCTGGCCGGCAGCGCCGGACTCGGCCTGCCTATCAGCCGTGAAATCATGCGCAACCTCGGCGGGGATCTGACCCTGGAAGACAACGCCCCCGGTGCGGTTTTCCGGGTGGTTTTGCCGCTGGCCTAGGAAAAAGCCGCCAGAATTTCCCGCCCCGTCATCAAATCCAGATGCGCGCCACCACCGTTTTTGAATAGCGTGATGTCGGAATTGTCCTGTCGTCCGGTGGTACCTGCCGCAAGGTCGTAAAGATCGCCAAGGACATCGCGTTCCCTGATCGCTCCGTTGGCAATCGGGATCATCAGTTCGCCGATATGGCCAATGGTGGTGTCGCGGCTGTCAACGAATATCCGCGCCCGTTGCAGCGCCAGATCGTCGGCCTCGCGCATGTCGGCCTTGAAGGCGCCGATCAGGTCCAGATGCTGTCCGGGCTGCAGCCACTCGCCCCTGATTATCGGGTCGGTGACCATGGTCGCGCAGCTGATGATATCCGCCCCGCGCACGGCGTTTTCCAGATCCTGCGCCACGGGAACGCCCAGCCGTTCGGCTTTGGCGCGGGTGCGGTTCCAGATGGTGATTTTGATGTCGGGAAATACGGCAGAGTATGCCTCTATCAGCGATTGCGCCACGCTGCCGGCGCCGACGATCAGCAGGCGGCGGGCGTCCGGTCGGGCCAGAAGTTTCGCCCCCAGAACCGAATCCGCTGCCGTTTTCCATTTGGTCACCAGCGCGGAATCGATGACGGCCTGAACGGCGCCGGTTTTATCCTCGAAGATCTTGATGGAATCATACATGGCCTCGTAGGGCTGTCCGCCGATGTTAGCCATGCGAATGGTGATGCCGGACAGGTCCTTATCCAGGCCCGCATAGGAGGCGCG
>JALWQC010000024.1 GCA_027080755.1 Paracoccaceae bacterium | reverse complement strand
GCCCGGGGACATCAGGCTGCCCAGCTCGGCCGTGTCGCTTTCCCGCACGCCGGCAAAGGGGGCGGTGATTTTCAGGTTGGCGATGTCCTGTTCGATGCGCGCAACACCGGCGCGCGCGGATTCCAGCGCGGCCTCGGCGGCGGTAACGGCGGTCTTGGGACCGACCCCGCGATCGGCCAGCGCGCGGGCGTTGTCGGCGCTGACCTGCGCATTGGCCAGACGGGCCCTGGCCTCGGCCAGTTGCGCGGCGCGGCTGCCCATGTCCAGTTCGCACAGCACCTGCCCGGCAGTGACGCTGGCGCCCTTGCGGACCGGCTCGCTTATCACCCGCCCCGAGGTTTCGGCCCGCACATCGATACGCCGCGCCGCTTCCGTGCGTCCGCGCAGGACGATGCCGTTCTGCACCTCTTTGGCCAGCGAATGCTGCGTAACCACCGACACCCTGTCCTGTTTTTCCACCGGTGCCGTGTCGGTCTGTTCCTGCGCCGGTGCGCCGGCGGCAAACCACGCATCCAGTTCGTCACGCTGCATGATGACAAAATAAATGGCAACGGCGACAGCAATGGCCGTCAGAATTGGGAAAATACGCATTGGGCACTCCGGGATATGGGCGCAGGATAAATACCGCTTTGCGGCTGTATTTATGAAGCGGGGCGGCAAAACACAATATCGCGAGGGGGCATTTACCATACGTCACGTTGATTTGGATCAAAAATGTCACGGTTTTCGCGCCGTCGCGGGGCGGCGGATTTCGGGGCGGGGGCGCTATTGGCCCTTGGCTTGGCCCGATCTAGGCGATATTGTCCGCCCCAAACATATGGAGAAGACCATTGAGCGAGACTGATTCCTTCATCGAGGAAGTATCCGAAGAAGTGCGCCGCGACCGGCTGTTCGCGTTTTTCAGGAAATACGCCTGGGCCTTTGGCGCGCTTGTCGTGCTGATCGTCGGCGGGGCGGCCGTCAACGAATACCTGAAGGCCCGACATCTGGCCGAGGCCGAAGCCACGGGCGAGGCCTTCCGCGAGGCCGCCGCCAAATCGGACACGGAGGCCTTCGCCAGACTGGCCGCCGCCGATGCGCCCTATGCGGTGTTGGCCAAGATGGACGAAGCAGCGCTTCTGGTGCAGGACGGCAAGACAGACGAGGCCGCCGCGGTGCTGAACGCGCTGGCGGCCGATGCGGACGCCGGGCCGGTCTATCAGGACATGGCCTTGCTGAAGCTGGTGATGATCAACGGCCAGAACATGGAAAAAGGCGAGCTGCTGGACATTCTGGACAAGCTGGCCGCCCCGAACGCGCCTTTCCGCCTGCTGGCGATGGAACAGCGCGCGATTGCCAATCTGCGTCTGGACGATATGGAGGCTGTGCGTTCCGATATCGCGCAAATTCTGGTCGATCCCAACGCGACGGACGGTTTGCGCCGGCGGATGCAACAATTGTCGATCTCGCTCGAAGGGGGGCTTTCGGGGGAGGCCGGAGCCACGTCCAGCGACGGATAATTTATTTCAAAGAGGGTAAAGGGTATGGGCAGGATTTCACGTTTGACATTGACGCGGCTGGGCTTTGTGTCCCTGACGGTGGCCACGCTGGCGGCCTGCGGGGGCGGGGACAAGCCGCTGCCCGGCGAACGTCTGGCGATCGGGCCGGTGGACAGCACACAGGTTGAAAACCGCAGCGCCCGCCTGTCCCTGCCGGCGCCGCGCTCCAATGGGGAATGGGTCACGCTGAACGGGGATATGGACCATGCAACAGGCCATGTCGCCCTTGCCCCCGCCCCCGCCCTGCGCTGGAGCACCGCCATCGGGCGCGGCATCGGGCGCGACTATCGCATCACGGCCACGCCGGTTGCGGCAGACGGTCTGGTGTTTGTCATGGACAGCGCGGCGACGGTTTCCGCCGTTTCCGCCAGTGACGGCACAACAGTCTGGACGCTGGATGTTACACCGGCGGGGGAAAAAGCGGCTGACGGCTCGGGCGGCGGGTTGTCGCTGGCCAACGGGCGGTTGATTGCCGGCACGGGCTTTGGCGAAATTCTGGTGATAGATCCGGCCAGCGGCACGGTGCAGTGGCGCCGGCAGGTTTCCGCGCCGATCCATGCGGCACCCACCTCGGACGGGCGCAACATCTATTTTGTAAGCCGCGACGACGTGGCCTATGCCTTGTCCCTGAAGGACGGGGCGCTGGAATGGATGCAACGCGGGGCGGCCTCGCTCGGCGGGCTGGGAGGCGGGGCCTCTGTGGCGCTGCGCAGCGGTCAGGTCGTGCTGCCGTTTTCCTCGGGGGATCTGATGATGGTGCGCGCCAACAGCGGCCAGCCCCGCTGGGACAGCGCGCTGGAC
>JALWQC010000023.1 GCA_027080755.1 Paracoccaceae bacterium | reverse complement strand
TTTGAATTTCTGTTCCAGATAGCCCAGCAAGGCCTGCACATTGGTGCGATGCTGCCCGATCGTATCCGCCTGCGGGTCAAAGGCGCGCCGTTCCACCAGACGGCGGGTGACCCATTCAAAGGGCTGTGCCCCGCGCCCCAGCACCTTGTCATAGTAAAGCGAGAAGAACCGTTCCACCGGATCGCGCACCACGATGAATTTCAGCGCCTCGGGGGCGGCGCCTTTCATCAGAACCGCGCGGCTCAGCGCCCCGCTGCCGTGGATTTTTTGCGGATTTTCGTAGGGCACGCCGTGTTCCAGCATGTAGAACAGGTTTTTCAGATAGGTGCAGCCGACCTTGGGCGTGGCGACATAATACAGCGGCAGATCCCCCGCACAAATCACCCGCAGCCGGTCCGGCCCCGCCACCCTTGCCCAGCGCGCCTGCGCACGGTCATACAAACGCCGGTCGGCGGCGTAGACCTCGTTTATCCGCGCCAGAAGATCCGCGTCCGGCACGGCATTTTTGTCCACGGGGGCGGTGCTTTGATTGCGGGCGCGCACGGCGGCCATGGCCTCGCGGATGTCGGGAAGCGTGTCTTCCAGCAGCAAGGGCAACTGCCAGTCCAGCCCGTCCAGCGTCAGCAGTTCCAGTTGCAGCGGCTCCACCCGCTTCAGCCGCCGCGCCTGACGCCGCCAGTGGAAGTTTACCGGCTGGTCCGTGTTGCCGGCCAGATTTTCCCCGATCCAGTCGATCAGCAAACGGCAGTTGCGCCGGTGCCCCGCCAGATCCAGATCCCGCGACAGGTCCAGCCCGACCTTTTGCGTGAAATAGTCCCGCAGGTCGGGAAAATTGCGCGGGCCCTCGCCGTATATCTTGTCAAAATACAGCGACAGGAACCGTGCCACCGGATCGCGGATCACGGCAAAGGCATGGCGCGAATTGCGAATGGCCTCGAATTCCTCCGGCGTGGCGCGCAGCAGCTCGGGGGTGCCGTGGATGGATTCCCCGTCCGGATGCATGCGCCCGTGGTCCAGATAGTAGAACAGGTTTTTCAGATAGGTGCTGCCGCTTTTGGCGATGTGCAGGTAATAGACATCGGCACGCCGCAGACGGATCATCAGCTCCGCAGGGGAGCGCCTGTCCGGTGCCGGGCGCGGTTTTTCACGCCGTTTGCGCAGCCAGCCGAACATGCGCTAGTCACCCTTTTCCAGATCGCGGCGCACCTTTTCATCCTGCAACAGACGGCGGGTTTCGTCCATCTGGTCAAAGCTGCGGTCTTCCAGAAACTTCAGTTCGGGGGAATATTTCAGCGACAGGGACTTGTTCACCTGATAGCGGATTTCCCCGCGGTTGCGGTTCAGCGCCTCCAGCACGAGGGGGGTGTTGACCCCGCCAAGGGGCAGCACGAAAACCGTGGCATGGCGCAAATCGGGCGAGGTGCGCACCTCGCCGACGGTTACGGAAACATGCGTCAGATCCTCGTCATGGATATCGCCGCGCAACAAGACATCGGACAAGGAGCGCCGGATCAGCTCGGCCACCCGCAATTGTCGCTGTGAAGGGCCTTTGCCCTCGTGTAAACTATTCTTTGCCATGGCCTCTAATCCCCCCCAATTCGCAACATGTCAAGCCATCCCCCCTTTGCATCCGGCAAAAGGGGCGCTAAACCTGCGGGGAAACGGAATTTGGGGATGATTATGCAGAATACAACAGGCATTGCGGTCGTCGGCGCCTCGGGGCGTATGGGGCGCATGTTGATCCGCGCCATCGGGGAAAATGAAAACGCGCATATTTCGGGCGTCACGGAACGGGCCGGCCACGACTGGATCGGGCGCGATCTGGGGGAATGTCTGGGACAGGCGCCGATGGGGATCACCGTTTCCGACGACCCGCTGGAGGTTTTCGCCCATTCGCAGGCGGTGGTCGATTTCACCACCCCGCAGGCCACCGTCGCCCATTCCGAGATCGCCGCACAGGCCCGCCTGACCCATGTGATCGGCACCACCGGCCTGTCCGAAAGCGACCTTGCCGCCCTGTCCGCCGCTGCGCGCCATGCGGTGATCGTGCGGGCGGGGAATATGAGCCTGGGCGTCAATCTGCTGACGGTGCTGACGCGCAAGGTCGCGGCGGCGCTGGATACGGATTTCGACATAGAGATCGTGGAAATGCACCACCGGCACAAGGTGGACGCCCCCTCGGGCACGGCGCTGATGCTGGGCGAGGCGGCGGCAAAGGGGCGCAGCGTCGATCTGGCGGATGTGCGCGACAGCGGCCGCGACGGGCATACCGGCGCCCGCCGCAGCGGCGACATCGGCTTTGCCGCCCTGCGCGGGGGCGATGTCGTGGGCGAACACGAGGTG
>JALWQC010000022.1 GCA_027080755.1 Paracoccaceae bacterium | reverse complement strand
TTTCACAGCGATGCTGGCAATCATGGTATTGGAGGATCACGGTCTGGCCAAGGACCACGGGCCGGTTCTGGTGACAGGGGCTGCGGGGGGCGTTGGCTCTGTCGCGACGGCAATTCTGGCGAATTTGGGGTATGAGGTAGCCGCGGTCACCGGACGCCCCGAGGCGGCGGAATACCTGACATCGCTGGGGGCCACGCAGATCGTTGCGCGCGAGGATATCAACGAAACCGTGAAGCGCCCGCTCGAATCCGAAACATGGGCCGGTTGTGTCGATGCGGTTGGCGGCGACATGCTGGCGCGGGTGCTGGGGCAGATGAAATACGGTGCCAGCGTTGCGGCGGTCGGTCTGGCCGGCGGGGCGCAGTTGAATACGACGGTTATTCCGTTCCTGCTGCGGGCCGTGAACCTGCTGGGCATCGACAGCGTGATGCAGCCCTATGACAACCGCCTGCGGGCCTGGGAACGCATCGCGCGCGACCTGCCGATGGACAAGCTGGAGGCCATGGTGCAACCGGCCACGCTGGCCGACCTGCCCGCCCTTGGCAAGGATATCCTGAAAGGTCAGGTAAAAGGGCGCGTGGTTGTGGACGTGAACGCCTGAGGGCTGGCGACACAGGCAAGTAAAGCAGGGCGGGAAATTCCCCGCCCTGTTTTTCGTTTTACGGCAGGCATCGGCTTTGTTTGACACTGCTGTTACGAAACCGCCCCTCCAGCCTTTTTCAAGCGGGGGGGATTTGACATCCCCGCGGTCAGCCGGATGTGTGGCAACCGGCCTGCAACAGCTTTTTCTTGACACATTCACCAGAAATCACCCAAACTGCCGCAATTCCGGACAACAAGGGTGTAATGCAAATCACAAGAAACCATGCCGCAACGATCGAAGCCGCCATTGCCCGCGATGAAGCCGCGCGGCATCCGGTTGTCGCGTCATGGCAAAGGTCGCGTGTGTTGCATGATCTGGATCCGGGCAAACACCGCCCGCCCGAACGCCTGACCGCGCAGGAGCTGGCCGAAGCACAAGAGCGGCTGGGCCTGCTGTTGAACACCAGTGAATCCAGCCTCGATGCGCTTTACACGGCTGTAGGCGACGTGGGGTGCAGTGTTGTTCTGGCCGACAGGAACGGGGTTGCCATTTCCCGACGCGGGGCCTCGCAGGATGACAAGACCTTTAACAAATGGGGCCTTTGGACCGGCGCCGTCTGGAGCGAGGAAACCGAGGGCACGAACGGCATTGGCACCTGTATCATCGAGGAACGCCCCCTTACGATCCACAAGGAACAGCATTTTCACACAAAGAATACGGCCTTGTCTTGCACCGCCGCGCCGATATTTGACCATCAGGGGGATCTGATGGCCGTTCTGGATGTATCGTCCTGCCGTGCCGATCTGACCGCGGGATTTTCCCGTCTTATATCCGTTGCGGTTGTGGATACCGCCCGCCGGATAGAGGCCGACCACTTCAAGGCGCAATTTCCGAATGCCCGCATTGTGCTTGCCGCGCATGAAAACCGGCACGGCCAGTCGCCGGACCCTTCAAGAGGGGCGGCTCTGATTGCTGTGGATCAGGATGATCTTGTTATCGGGGCCACCCGTTCTGCCCGAAATATCTATGGGCTGAGCAACGATGACCTGGACAGCCCGAAACCGCTGTCCTGTCTGCAGGGTCAGCAGGTTGACGTGGCCCGCGAATACGCAATGGCAGAGCATCGGGTGATTCAGCAGGCGATAGCGAACACGGGTGGAAATATCAGCGCTGCGGCACGGCAAATGGGCATCAGCAGGGCCACTCTTTACCGCAAGCTCAAGAAATTTGACGGTTCGTAATAGCCGGCCCCCGGACCGGTTTCACATTTTGTCGCCGCATCTGTCGCAATATTGAAACAGATGCGGCGCGCTATTCCCGCCAGACGGATGACAGGCCGGACTTTCCCTTTCAAAATCCGGTGCATGCACAAGGTGCATCAACATTCTGGGAGGAATATCATGACATTTAAGTTCAAAGAGAAGTACGGCAACTATATCGGCGGCAAATGGGTCGAGCCGGTAGATGGCGTTTACTTCGACAATATCACACCGGTGAACGGTTCGGTTCTGTGCCAGATTCCACGTTCGAACGCGAAAGACATCGAGCTGGCGCTTGATGCGGCCCATGCGGCCGAAGATGCCTGGGCCGCCACCAGCGTAACCGAGCGCAGCAATATCCTGCTGAAGATCGCGGATGTGATGGAACAAAATCTGGAGATGCTGGCCGAAGCCGAAACATGGGACAACGGCAAGCCGATCCGCGAAACGACCGCAGCGGATCTGCCGCTGGCCATCGACCACTTCCGCTATTATGCCGGCGCT
>JALWQC010000021.1 GCA_027080755.1 Paracoccaceae bacterium | reverse complement strand
AAACACCAGAGCCGGCCGACGGGTTGCCGCCAGCGCGGTTTTCCACCCTCCGGCGGCAAAGGCCGCACTGCCGATGACAAGAGTCTGCAAAGTCTGGCGGCGGGTCAGGGGCATGGGATGGCTCCAATCATAAAAATACGGGGGCATGTTAACAGTAAATTTGTTTTTTCGCCTATGATTTGTATCAATCCGCTTTGGCCGCGATGTGATACCATAGGCGCAGGAAAAAGGAGTGCGTAACCAGTGTGATGGAAAACAGGCCGCCCATGCAAAAAACACCCCGCTACCGGCGGGTTTTCGGGGCGGACGGCTGGCTGCGCCCGCTTCTGGTGCGCACGGCAGGGGTCTTGGTAACGCTGGCGCTGCTGGTCTGGATCGCCGCCTTTGTTGGAAATCTGCTATGGATCTCGCCCCTGAAAACCGGCCGCTTTGCGGATGCTTCCGCCTTTCGCGGGCCGGATTTTGCGCAGATTTACCCCGGATCAACCCCTGCGGCGCCGCAACCGGACCAGCCCGAACTCGCCCCCGATCCGGCAACCTTCACATGGGCACAACCGCAAAAGACCTATGCTTTCGTCAATATGTGGCCGCTGTATTCCTTTGACTCCTACCGGCGCCACCAAAATGCCGTGGATACGGTTTTCCCCGACTGGCTGGCCCTGAACCCCGCCGGCGATGCCCTGATGCAGGTGGACAGCGAACGGCAGGCGGTTATGGCCGCCTATTTCGCCGGTTCCGCGCCGCAAACCGGCCTGCTGCCTGTGGTGGACGGCATGGCGCGCGGGCTGGGGGAATCGCAACGCGGGGCGCTGGTGGCCGACATGCTGGCCCGCACGCAAAGCGGCGGGTTTGACGGGCTGTGTCTGGACCTGACGGAAATCCCCGCCGCGCAGACGGGCAAGGCCGTGGATCTGCTGGCGGCGGTGCAGGGGGCCTTTGCGCCTTCTGGCAAGCAGCTCTGCGTCATTCTGGATGCCGGCGTGCGGGACTGGCCGCTGGAACGGATCAATCCGCTGGTGGATCTGGTGGTGGCCGTGCCCTTCGACCGCCCCGGCGCGGGGGATATTCCGGCCCCCGTTGCCCCGATCGGGCGCATGGAACAGCTGCGGCGCGATCTGGCGCGGATCGATCCGGGCAAACGGGTGCTGGCGCTGGCGAATTTCGGCGCCGACTGGATCAGCGGACAGCCCCGCCCCGCCTTTATCCCCTTTGCCGAGGTCCTGCGCCGCGCCGCCCTGAACAATGCCCCGATACGATTCGAGTCCGCCAGTCTGACCCCCTTTACCGGCTATGTCGGGCAGGACGGGCGGCACCAGATCTTTTTCACCGATGCCACCACCGCCTATAACCAGCTGCGCGCGCTGGACGGGATGGCCCTGAACGGCGCCGCGATCTGGCCCCTCGGGGGCGAGGACGACTCTCTCTGGCGTCTGCTTTCCCCCGACAGCGCCGCCCCTGCCGTTTTGTTGCAGGACGTGGATACAAGCGCCTATGTCGGGGTCGAAGGACAGGGCGGCTTTTTCACCGTGCTGGGCCAGCCGCAAAAGGGCCGGCGACGGATACAGACCGGACCGGCGCAGGGCCTGATAACGGCCGTGCAATACGCCCCCCTGCCACAGGGCTACAGCGTGGCCTATTGGGGCGCGGATATGCGCAACCGGATCGCGATTACCTTCGATGACGGGCCGGATGCGCGCTATACCCCGCAGATGCTGGATATTCTGGCGCGCGAAAAGGTGCCGGCGGCGTTCTTCATGATCGGGGAAAGGGCGCTGGAGGCCCCCGAAGTGGTGCAACAGGTGCTGGACGCAGGGCAGACGATCGGCGTGCATACCTTTACCCACCCCAACATCGGCATGATCTCGCAATCCCGTCTGGCGATAGAGGCCAACGCCACGCAGCGGCTGCTGTCGGGGATCACGGGGCGCAACACCATCCTGTTCCGCGCCCCCTACGGCGAGGATAGCGAACCCTCCACCCCTGAACAGGCCGCGCCGATCGCCCTGCTGACGCGCGAGGGTTACATCAACGTCGGCATGCAGATCGACCCGCACGACTGGCACCGCCCCGGCGTGCCGGAAATCGTCGCCCGCGTGCATAAAGAGGCGCTGGAAACCGGCGGTGGCATATTGTTGCTGCACGACGGCGGCGGGGACCGCGCGCAAACGCTGGCCGCCCTGCCGCTGATCATCGCGGACCTGCGGGCCAGCGGGTTTACCTTTGCCTCGCTGGCGGATTTTCTGGAAACCGATGCCGCCACCCTGATGCCCCCCGTGCAGCCGGATCCCGATCTGCCCCTGCCTGTAAACCGCTTCGATATGGCCAGCTTTACCCTTGGACAATGGGGGATGGCGTTTCTGCGCTATGCCTTTGCCGGGGCACTGGTGCTGGGGGTCGGGCGATCCCTTCTGATCGTGGTTTTCGCCCTGCTCCGGCGCCGCCCGCACCGCGACGGCCACCGCCCCGATGTTACCGTGCTGGTCCCCGCCTATAACGAGGAAACCGTGATCCTGCACACCCTTGCGGCGGTTCTGGCCAGCGACTACCCGCGCCTGAGGGTGATTGTGATTGACGACGGCTCGGACGACAAAACCTATGATCTGGTGCGCAGCGCCTATAAAACCGATCCGCGGGTGCGGGTGCTGCATCAGGAAAACGCGGGCAAGGCGGCGGCGCTCAATACCGGTGTGGCGGCGGCGGAAACGGAAATTCTGGTGGCCATCGATGCCGATACAATCATCCTGCCGGACGCGATTGGCGCCCTTGTCGCCCATTTCGCGGATCCCG
The DNA here is from genome assembly GCA_027080755.1 of Paracoccaceae bacterium. Lineage (GTDB taxonomy): Bacteria > Pseudomonadota > Alphaproteobacteria > Rhodobacterales > Rhodobacteraceae > NORP23. Next base: position 6,649 of record JALWQC010000021.1, on the reverse strand, counting down.
ACGTCGGCGCAGTGGCGGGCAACGCCAAGGTCGGCAACCGGGTCAATCTGCTGACACGGTTGCAGGCGGTGGAATATATCACCTCGCAAAACCTCGACCGGCGCGCCTTTGAGCGGCCAAACGCCATTCTGGTGGTGCCGGGGGCGATCGGCGCATGGCGGCGCACGGCCCTGCTGGCGGCGGGGGGCTATTCCCTGCGCACGCTGGCCGAGGATGCGGATATGACCGTCTCCGTCATCCGTCAGGGCTATCGCGTGATTTACGAGGAAAACGCCATCGCCATGACCGAGGCCCCCGAGACCCTGCGCCAGCTGATGAACCAGCGGCTGCGCTGGACGCTGGGAATCCTGCAGGTGGCCTGGGCCAATCGCGGCGCGCTGCGGGAAGGCAACGGAATCGGGCTGGTGGCGCTGCCGAATGTGGCGGTGTTCGGCACGCTTCTGCCCCTGCTGGCGCCCTTTGCCGATGTGGTGTTTCTGCTGGCGCTCTGGCGGGTGGTGCGCGATGCCATCCAGCATCCGACAATGGTCTGGGCCGATTTTTCGCCCGTGGTTTTCGCGCTCTATGCCGTCTATCTGCTGTCGGATGTGGCGCTGTCCGCCGTCGCCTTCCTGATGGAACCCGAAGAGGACAAGCGCCTGCTGCTGCGCGTGCCTTTGCAACGGTTTTTCTATCGCCAGATTCTGTATGTCGCGGTGCTGCGCTCGCTCTGGCGGGCGATGACGGGGCGGCTGTCGGGCTGGCGCAAGGTGACGCGCACGGCCGATGTGGCCCTACCCGCCCCGCGCCATAGCTGCCGCGAGGTGAACCTGTGCTACATCACCCCGAATAGACCTGACAGCCTGTCGCCGTCAGCGCCCCCGCCTCTACCGGATAGTCGCGGCGCGGGTTCATGATGATCGGATGCGTGCCGGTAATCCGATAGGCGCATTGCGTCGATTCCCGGGCCGAGGCCCCCTTCCCGTCCACATAGATATCCATCCACGGCAGGCCGTTTTTCCCCGTGTGGCACGGCCCGTCCTGCGGGCGGGCGCCGTCGCCGCAGACGTCCTCTACTATGGCGTATTTACGCAGACGTTTCAGATAGAACTTCGTGCCGGCGCGATAATCCAGCGTCTGGCGGCTGCCGACAATAACATGCCCGACGGCAATGGTGATCGGGTCGTTATAGGTCCCGCTTCCGCCGGCGCGGCGATGGATCACCGGCTTGGAAATCTCGGCCGAGGCCGGCGGCGTGTTGTCCCAGTAGCTGTAGCCGGTCAGGTAAATATTGAACACCTGTTCCGTGCTGGTCGGGGATGTGGTGGATTGCACTGCGGCGCTGCTTTGCGATTGCGTGGAAACATTGCAGCCGGCCAGCGTCAAAACAAGCGCGCCCGGCCCCAGAAGGCCAGTCAGAAAACGGGTCATGGATGTCTTCTTTAATTAGCGTTTTCAGGAAAACTCGACGGAAACGGATCAATGCTACAAGCTCTTAATATAAGAACTCCCGGCACTATTTCAAAGCCCGCCGTTGCCGCTGCGCAAAATCGTGCCTATTTCCGTTCCAATATAGGTGCTTGCCTAACTACATCACGGCATTCTAATATACGAATGGAAGGCGGCGCGCGTCCGCCCGTAACATAAAGGGGATATAATGGCTGATACACTGACCGACCGCATATTGGGGGAACTGTCCCAGATTGCCGTCCCGGGGCTGGAGGGGGATCTTGTCTCGCTCGGGCTCGTGTCCAAAATCACCGAGGACAACGGCAAGGTTATCTTTTCCATCACCGTGCCCGATGCCTTTCGCGGCAATTTCGACCCGCTGCGCGATATGGCGCAGGAACGGGTCGAATCGCTGGACGGGGTGGATAGCGCGCTGATCGTGCTGACGGCCGAGGTGGACGCCCCCGCCCCTGCCGAACAACCGCCACAGTTGCAGACCTCCAAACCTGTGGGCCGCGACATGCGCCCGATGGCGGCGGCGGTGCCCGGGGTCGGCACGATCGTTGCCGTGGCCTCGGGGAAAGGCGGCGTGGGGAAATCCACCACGGCGGCCAATCTGGCGCTGGCGCTGTCGGCGCTCGGGCTGCGGGTCGGGCTGCTGGATGCGGATATCTACGGCCCCTCCATGCCCCGCCTGATGGGGATCGACGGGCGCCCCGACATCGTGGACGAGAAAATCATGCCCATGCACGGCCACGGTATCAAAGTCATGTCCATGGGCTTCCTGATGGAGGAAGACAACCCCGTCATCTGGCGCGGCCCGATGATCGTTTCCGCCCTGATGCAGATGGTGAACGAGGTAAACTGGGGCACCCTCGACGTGCTGGTGCTGGACATGCCCCCGGGCACCGGCGATGCGCAGCTGACCATGGCACAACAGGTGCCGCTGTCGGGCGCTGTCATCGTGTCCACGCCGCAGGATCTGGCCCTGATCGACGCCCGCAAGGGGCTGAAGATGTTCGAAAATGTCGATGTGCCGATCCTTGGTATCATTGAAAATATGAGCACCTTCATCTGCCCGCACTGTGGCGAAAGCTCGGACATCTTCGGGCATGGCGGCGCGCGGGACGAGGCAATCAAGCTCGGCGTGCCCTTCCTCGGGGCGGTGCCGCTGCATATGGATATCCGCGAGCATTCCGACAACGGCACCCCGACCGTGGTGGCCGATCCCGACAGCCCGCACACGAAGATCTACAAATCCATCGCCCTGAATATCGCCACCCAGTTGCGCGGCGACAAGGACGACGAGGACGAATAAAAAAGCCCCCGCTATCATGGCGGGGGCTGTGTTCCGGCCGGTGCAGGATCAAACGTCCTGCATCAGGCGCCATTCCAGATATTTCATCCCGATAATCCCGCCAAGGATAATCGAGACCAGCGCGATCACGGAGCCGGCCGCAAGGGTGGAAACCCCCGTGACCCCCTGCCCGACCGTGCATCCCAGCGCCACAACGCCGCCGACACCCATCATCGCCGCGCCAAACAGGTTGCGCACCGTGTCCTTGCCGTCGGCAAAGGTGGAAACCGCGAATTTCCCTGCCATGACCGAGGCAATGAACCCCCCCAGCAAAGCACCCGCCGTGGTCACGACGGCAAAGCTCGGCGCGCCGTAAGCGGTGAAACGGGTCAGATAATCCAGCGTATCCCCGGCCGGCCGCACATAGGTCAGCGAGGTCAACGTCGGATTGTCGGCCCATTCGTCAAAGGCCAGACCGGTCAGGAACCAGCCGGCCACCACACACAGGCCGATGCCGATGCCGGAAATGATATGGACAGGAGAGCTGCGGAAAGCCTTGTTCATGAAAATATACCCCAGCAGCCCGACCAGCAGAACCGCCAGAACGATCTGCCCGGCCAGCGCCATCGTCATCCCCGTGGCCGTGGACAGCATTTCCGCCATGCTCTGGGTTTCCATGCCGTGCGTGCCCAGATCAACCGTAACCGGCCCGAAAAGCTTTACCCGCAGCGGCCCGATAATACCGCCGATGGTCATATAGCCGAACAGCCCGACCACCACCATCACCATAAGCGAGCGCAAATCCCCCGCCCCGGCCCGCACCAGATTGCGACTGGTGCAGCCACCGGCGAAAACCATGCCGAATCCGAACATCAGACCCCCGACAATATTGCCGGCCCAGTTGAATTGCGGCGTCAGATAAATAGAGGCCGACAGATCCGCCACCCCCAGCCACGAAACCAGCGCCGCACCGGCTATCGCCGTGGCAATCGCCAGCAACCAGGCGCGAAAACGGCGGTAATCGCCAAAGGACAAGATGTCCGAAATCGCCCCCATGGTGCAAAAATTGGTGCGATACACCAGAAATCCGAAGGCGATCCCGATCAGCAGACCGCCAAAACCCACATACATACCCGCAGAGTCGAGTACGGTTTCCTTCCAAGCGTCAAGCATATAACTCCATCCCTGTTGTGTGTTGATACCGGTCGTTAAGGTCCGATTCCCCTGCGGGAGTCATCTGCCGGTATTTACAGAACAATACATTAGCATATCTAAGTATATCTATATACTGAAAATCTGTGGATAAAGAAAATTTTACAAACCCGCCGCGAACGGGGCCGGAAATCCGCCCGCCGACATATCCACTAAACCGGTTTAGTAGTTCTTTTTTCCACCCCTAACCCACTGCTATTGTTATAAAATAGCAGCCGGACAAAACTCTGTTAACCGGATTTTAACGAAATTTTCGCACCCGGTCAGGACAGCAGTTTCACCATATCCTCGGTGCAGTAAATCTCGTAAAGGGTGGCCAGAAGGCGCTCGGCCTGTTCGCTGGCGATGGAATAATAGATCGACTGCGCCTCGCGCCGGGTCACCACCAGCCGTTCGTGGCGCAGGATGGCCAGATGCTGCGACAGCGCCGACTGCCCCAGCCCGATCCGTTTTTGCAAGGCCTGCACCGAGTGTTCGCCCTGCATCAGATTGCACAGGATCAGCAGCCGCCACTGGTTGGACATAACCTTCAACATGTTGCTTGCCTCGCCGGCCTTGCTTTCAAGTTCCGAGATGTCCATTGTGCCTGTTCCCAATTCTGCATTTCATTTGCGGGTATTTCCGAACAACCGGATAAACCCCAGATACATTGTAAAATCAAGCGCAAAACGGCCGCACAAACCCGTGATCCGGCCTTTACCCATGATTTCTTGACCTTCCGTTTATAATAGTATTAACTTATGCTAATTAAGTAAACTACAATGATAAAATTCGGGAGGATCCACAATGCCGGACGGCGCACAAAGCAACAGCAAAAGCATGTCAATCATTGCCACCAAAGGCACGCTGGATTGGGCCTATCCGCCCTTTATCCTTGGCACGGCCGCCGCGGCGATGGACATGGAAGTCACCATGTTTTTCACTTTTTACGGCCTTAACCTGCTGAAAAAAGACCTGGATCTGAAGATCTCCACCCTTGGCAACCCGGGCATGAAGATGCCGATGATGGGGATGCACATGGCGCTGCCGAACATCGTTTCCGCCATTCCGGGCGTGGACCGTGGCGCAACCACCATGATGAAAAACCTGATCAAGAAAAAGGGCGTCGCCTCTATCGAGGATCTGCGCGAGGCCGCTGTCGAATCGGATGTGCGCATGATCGCCTGCCAGATGACGCTGGACCTGTTCGAGATCAAGAAAGAAGACCTGATTGACGGCGTGGAACTGGGCGGGGCTGTGACCGCGCTTGAAGTTGCCGGTCAGTCCAATATCAACTACTTTATGTAAAACCAACAGAAAGGGATGAAATCCAAAATGGCTGAACATGTACTTGACGCAAAGGGCCTGAACTGCCCGCTGCCTATCCTCAAGGCCAAGAAAATGCTGAAAAGCCTGCCCGCAGGCGACGTGCTGAAAATCGAATCGACCGACCCCGGCTCGGTTGCCGATTTCGCGGCCTTTGCCCGCCAGACCGGGAACGAGCTGCTTAGCTCGGAATCCGCCGGCGATGTATATACCTTCGAAATCAAGAAATCCTGATACCCCCTTTCCAAGGTAAGCAGGTATAGCTCCGCTTCTTGCAAGCGGAGCTTTTTTTTGCTATCGGCGCATATGATCATTAACCAGTCCGGCCCTGCCAAGCATACCCGCGCCGTCATCCTGAACGGGGATGAAAATGTGGCCGATTTCGCGCGGTTCATTTTCCACCAGATTGCCGCCAACGAGCCGGAGCGCGACTATGATCTGGTGTTCTGCACCCCCGTCCCCGGTCTGGACCCGCGCCACGAAAACCTGCCGGAAATCCGGGTTTGCACCATCGACACCGCCTTTCTGGACATCATGCCGACCAACCGGAATATCCCGCCGGCCAACCACATAAAAATCGCCCTGCCGGAACTTTTCCGACAGGATTACGAGCAGATCCTCTATCTGGACACCGATATTTTCATCCGCCACGGCAAGATGTCCGAACTGATGGACCTCGCCCCGCGGGGGGTGGCTGTCTCGGCGGTTCTGGACGGGTTACAGTGGCAGGACCGGCTGGCGAAACAGCAGCTGGACGCCTGGGAGGTTCTGGAAATCGGCGCCTGCAAATATTTCAACGCCGGCATTCAGGTTTTCGACACGGCCGCCTATTGCGAACAGAACATCCTGGAAAACGTGCTGGAATATACCAAACAGAACCACCAGCATTTCTATTTTACCGATCAGGATGCTTTCAACGGATATCTGAAGGGCAACTGGGCGCCGCTGCCGTTGGAATGGAACTGGCAGGCCTCAAGGCTGTCGATGCAGCTGGTGCGGGAATTCGACCCCCACATCCTGCATTTCGTCGGCCAGACCAAGCCATACCTCGCCAACCCCCTGTCTTTCACCCGTTCCTATGGCCGGTATTACGAAGAATTTTTCGAGCAGATCCTGCAAAAACCCCTGAAACGGAAGCCCCGCACCAAAGCCCGCGATGCAAGGCACCGCCCCGACCTTCTGAGGCGCATAAACCGGTTCAACCCGTTTTTTTACACCCCGATCCGCAACCTGCTGGCCCTGCCCCGACACCGCGCCCGTCTGCGCCGGGTTTCCCGCGCCATCAAAAACGGCACCGCCCTTTGGCCGCCCGAGGCCTTGCAACGGGGCGAAAAGGACCCCTGCCCCTAGCAACTGTATCTTTACGCCGTTCTCCATGGTGTATTTCTGGCTAGCATTGCATTCGCG
>JALWQC010000020.1 GCA_027080755.1 Paracoccaceae bacterium | reverse complement strand
GATTTTTTCAAAACCCGTTGTGACCAGCAGGTCGTGCATTGGGAACTGGCGCGCGCGGGCTGCGGTATCGGGTTCACGCAGGCGCGGGTCGGGCAGGCGGATGCGGATATGGTGCCGGTGCTGCCCGATTTGCCGATCGCGCCGCTGCCCCTGTGGCTGGTGGCGCCCGAGGCCCTGCGCACCAACGCGCGGATCAAACGGGTGTTCGACCTTCTGGCCTCGGGGCTGTCAAAGCTGGTCGATGCTTGACCATTTGCCCGCAAGGCGCTAGGCGAAACAGGTAGATTTCAGACAAAGGACACGCAGATGAGCAATCCATCCCTTCTTATTCTTGCCGGTGACGGTATCGGCCCCGAGGTTATGGACGAGGTCAAGAAGATCATCGACTGGTATGGCGACAAGCGCGAGCTGCAATTCGACGTGACCGAGGATCTGGTGGGCGGTGCCGCCTATGATGTGCATGGCACGCCCCTGACCGACGCCACGATGGCCAAGGCGCAAGAGGTGGATGCGGTTCTGCTGGGTGCCGTTGGCGGCCCGAAATACGACGTGCTGGATTTCAGCGTAAAGCCCGAGCGCGGCCTGCTGCGTCTGCGCAAGGAAATGGACCTGTTCGCCAACCTGCGTCCGGCCCAGTGTTTCGACGCGCTGGCCGATTTTTCCAGCCTGAAGCGGGACATCGTTGCCGGTCTGGACATCATGATCGTGCGCGAGCTGACCTCGGGCTCCTACTTCGGGGAGCCGCGCGGGATCTTCGATCTGCCCAATGGCGAGCGCGAGGGCATCAACACCCAGCGTTACACCACCAGCGAAATCCGCCGCGTGGCCCGTTCGGCCTTTGATCTGGCGCGCAAGCGGGACAACCGCGTGATGTCGGTGGAAAAGGCCAATGTGATGGAAAGCGGCATTCTGTGGCGCGAAGAGGTCAGCTGGGTGCATGAAAACGAATATCCCGACGTGCAGCTGGACCATATGTATGCGGACAACTGCGCCATGCAGCTGGTGCGCGCGCCCAAGCAGTTCGACGTGATCGTGACCGACAACCTGTTCGGGGACATCCTGTCCGATTGCGCGGCGATGCTGACCGGGAGTCTGGGGATGCTGCCCTCGGCCAGCCTCGGGGCGCTGATGGAAAACGGGCGGCCGAAGGCGATGTATGAACCGGTGCATGGCTCGGCGCCCGATATCGCCGGTCAGGGCAAGGCGAATCCGATTGCCACGATCCTGAGCTTTGCCATGGCGCTGCGCTATTCCTTCGATCAGGGGGCCGAGGCCGAGCGGCTGGAAAACGCCATCGAATCGGTGCTGGCCAGCGGCGCACGCACCGCCGATCTGCTGGGGCCGGAAGGCGGGAAATCCATTTCCACCAGCGAAATGGGCGATGCCATCATCAAGGCGCTGGACGCCAGCCTGTAAGCACGGCTTACGGCGGAAAATTCACGGCGATGCCCTGGCGGGCGTCGCCGTTTTTACATGCAGCCGGTGGCGTGGACGGTATCGCGAGAATTTTTTTGTAAATACGGATATTTCCCGAAAAACCCTGTTGACCTTCCCCTGACTGGAACCCCTATCAGCACGTCTGAATGCAACAGGAGGGAAAAACATGGCGAGCAAATTTGTAATCGGGGGCGTTGTGGTTGGAGTGGCGGCTGTCGGGGCGGTTTTGTGGCTTAGCCGGCCGTCGGATACGGCGGTTCCTGTGACCTCGGCCATGCACAGCGGCGCGGATACGGCTGCCGCAAAGCCCGAGGATGAAATCATCGTCCCCGCCTTTTCCCAGACCGCCCAGAGCGGCGAGGTGGCGTTTAACGAATATTGCGCCGCCTGCCACGGCAAGAATGCTGCGGGAACCGATCAGGGGCCGCCGCTGATCCATGCGCTCTACCGGCCCGGACATCACGCGGATTCGGCCATTATCGCCGCCGCCCGCAACGGCGTGCGCGCGCACCACTGGCGTTTTGGCAACATGCCGCCGGTAGAGGGGGTTTCGGACGCAAAACTGCGCTGGATCGTCGAATATATCCGCGAAATCCAGACGGCAAACGGCATCAAATAGATTTCCTGCCCTTCTGCGGCATTTTTGGCCGGATAGGTGCTTGCCAATTCCTGCTGCAGGGTGTAATCGCCTGTCACGGTTCGGAGTGTAGCGCAGCCTGGTAGCGCACCTGCTTCGGGAGCAGGGGGTCGGAGGTTCGAATCCTCTCACTCCGACCAGTTTTCCCGCTTAAAGCGTTTCGGCTTTTCATCGAAACGCTTATTCCAGATCAACGATAAAATCGGGGCCATCCCCGTGCACCAGATCATGCGGGCGGATGATGACCTGTGTGATTCCCGCGGGAATCGCCACGCCGCC
>JALWQC010000019.1 GCA_027080755.1 Paracoccaceae bacterium | reverse complement strand
TGATCGCGCGCCTGCGCCATTCCACGCCGGGCGTGACACTGATCAGCCCGCCGCCGCACCACGACATCTATTCGATCGAGGATCTGGCACAGCTGATCTATGACCTGAAACAGATCAACCCGCGCGCCAAGGTCTGCGTGAAACTGGTCGCTTCCTCCGGCGTCGGCACGATTGCTGCCGGTGTGGCCAAGGCCAAAGCGGACGTGATCCTGATTTCGGGCCATAACGGCGGCACGGGGGCCAGCCCCGCCACATCCATCAAATTCGCCGGCCTGCCGTGGGAAATGGGCCTGACAGAGGCGCATCAGGTGCTGGCGATGAACAAGCTGCGCGACCGCGTGACCCTGCGCACGGACGGGGGCTTGCGCACGGGGCGCGACATCGTGATCGCCGCGATGATGGGGGCCGAGGAATTCGGCATCGGCACCGCCGCCCTGATCGCCATGGGCTGCATCATGGTGCGCCAGTGCCAGTCCAACACCTGCCCCGTCGGGGTCTGTGTGCAGGACGAGGACCTGCGCAAGAAATTCAGCGGCACGGCGGACAAGGTGGTTAACCTGATCACCTTCTACGCACAGGAGGTGCGGGAAATCCTGGCCTCTATCGGGGCGCGGTCCCTGGACGAGGTGATCGGACGCGCCGACCTGCTAAGCCAGGTTTCGCGCGGATCGGCACATCTGGACGATCTGGACCTGAACCCGCTGTTGATCTCGGTCAGCGAGGCGGGGGAAATCGATTACGACCGCAAAAAACCCCGCCAAAGTGTGCCCGACACGCTGGACGCCCAGATCGTCGAGGATGCCCGCCCCTTCTTCAAGGAAGGCGAGAAAATGCAGCTGTCCTACACGGTGCAGAACACGCACCGCACCGTCGGCACCCGCGTTTCCAGCCATATCGTCGAACGTTTCGGAATGCGCAATTCGCTGCAACCCGACCACCTGACGATCAAGCTGACCGGCTCGGCAGGGCAGTCCCTAGGGGCGTTTGCCGCGCCGGGCCTGAAAATAGAGGTGGCCGGCGATGCCAACGACTATGTCGGCAAGGGCCTGTCCGGCGGGCTGATCATCGTGCGCCCGCGGCTGGAATGCCCGCTGGATGCCTCGCAAAACACCATCATCGGCAATACGGTCCTGTATGGCGCCACGGCCGGCAAGCTGTTTGCCAACGGTCGGGCCGGCGAGCGGTTCTGCGTGCGCAACTCGGGCGCCGAGGTGGTGGTAGAGGGCTGCGGCTCCAACGGGTGCGAATATATGACCGGCGGGGTGGCGGTGATCCTGGGCGCGATCGGCGACAATTTCGGTGCCGGAATGACGGGCGGCATGGCCTATATTCTGGACCCCAAGGACGAGGTGAAAACCCGCGTCAACGATGAAACCCTTGTCGTGCAGGGCATCGAATCCGCCTATTGGGAAGCGCAGCTGAAAGGGCTGATCGAGGAACACGTCCGCGAAACCCGCAGCAAACAGGGCGCCGACATCCTGCGCCGCTGGGACGAAATGTTGCCGAAGTTCAAGCAGCTCTGCCCCAAGGAAATGCTGACGCGCCTGCCACATCCCCTAAGCGATGCGGCGTTTGAAAAGCGCGCCTGACTATTGCATTTGCGCCATAAGTCCGGTTATGCGGGCTTATGGCACATCCACAACAACGACAAAAAGCCCGCCCCGTAGAAAAACCCGCGAAACCGGGGGTGACTCGCCGGATTTTGCGGGCTTTCGCACGGGTTTATATAAAGTCCTTGCTACTTTTTGTAGTTATCGTCTTTTGCTGGGTGGTGCTTTACCGTTTTGTTAACCCGCCCATAACCTGGCTAATGTATAGCGAATACGAACGCCTGCACCGGCTGGAATACCAATGGGTCGATCTGGAAGACATGTCGCAAAACATCCCCCTGGCCATCGTCGCGGCCGAGGATGCGAATTTCTGCCTGCACAACGGGTTTGACTATGATGCCATTGCGGCGGCGCTGGACGACGGGGCGACGCGCGGAGCCTCTACCATTTCGCAGCAGGTGGCGAAGAATGTGTTCCTCTGGCCAGGGCGCAGCTGGATCCGCAAGGGGTTGGAGGCAGGCCTGACCGTCTTTATCGAAACGCTCTGGCCCAAGGACCGCATATTGGAGGTATACCTCAACGTCGCGCAGTTCGGCCCCGCGACCTTCGGTGTGGATGCTGCCGCACGCAAATATTTCAACACGGACCCGCGGAATTTGCGACTGGCCGACGCGGCAAAACTGGCCGTTACCCTGCCGTCGCCGCTGAAGCGCACCCCGAACGCCCTGCCCCGCGATTTACGCCGCCGCGCCAGCAGAATCGCGTCCGGCGGGGCCACAATCCGCCGTGACGGACGGGCCGCCTGTTTTTTACCGCCGACACAGCCTTGAAAAATTCCCCGTAACGGGCCAAGAAGGACCACCGACCAGATCAGGATTATCCCATGCGCCGCCTTTATCATTTGCCCCTGTCCCCGTTTTCCCGCAAGGTCCGTCTGGTTCTTGCCGAAAAAAAGATCGACGTCGAACTGGTAGAGGAACGGCCCTGGGAACGGCGGCTGGACTATCTGCGCCAGAATCCGGCCGGCAAGGTGCCGATGCTGAAAATCGACGGGCTGGTGCTGGCGGAATCCCCCGCCATTGTCGAATATATCGAGGAAACGCACCCGCAACCGCCCCTACTGCCCACAAACCCCGCCGAACGGGCCGAGGTCCGGCGCCTGGCGTCCTGGTTCGATGACAAATTCCATCACGAGGTTACGGTTAATCTGTTGTACGAACGGGTTAACAAAAAGCTGATGAAAACCGGCTATCCCGACAGTGCGCGGATCAAGGCGGGCAGCAAGAACATCAAATACCATCTGGACTACATGGGCTGGCTGCTGGATCAGCGGCGCTGGCTGGCCGGCGAACAGATGTCGCTGGCGGATTTTGCCGCTGCGGCGCAGCTGAGCTGTCTGGATTATGTGGGGGATGTGGACTGGAACCGGAATCAGGCGGTGCGCGACTGGTATTCCAAGATCAAATCCCGCCCTGCCTTTCGCCCCATTCTGGCTGATCACATCCCCGGATTCACCCCGCCGCCGCATTATGCGGACCTCGATTTTTGATCATGGGCGGGTCGGACGATCTGTTGCAGGCCTTGCGGGAAAAAACCCGCGCCGAGGGGTTTGCGGCCATGGGTATTTGCGCGCCCGACAGCATCCCCGAAGCGGCGGAACGTCTGCGCGCCTATGTTGAAAAGGGGTATCACGGCCAGATGGGCTGGATGGAGGAACGCCAGCATTGGCGCGGGAATCCGGCCGCCCTGTGGCCCGAGGCACGATCTGTCATCATGCTGGCGGACAATTACGGGCCGTCCGGCAACCCGCTGCATCTGCTGGGAATGAAGGACCGCGGGAATATTTCCGTTTACGCCCGCAACAAGGATTACCACGATCCGGTCAAGAAACGGATCAAACGGATCGGGCGCTGGTTGCTGGAACAGGGCGGCGGGGAAATCAAGGTTTTCGTCGATACGGCGCCGGTCATGGAAAAACCGCTTGGGGCCTCGGCCGGGCTGGGCTGGCAAGGGAAACACACCAATCTGGTCAGTCGCGATCTTGGCTCGTGGTTTTTTCTGTCGGCCATTTTTACCACGCTGGACCTGCCGAAAAACCAGCCGGAACGCAACCATTGCGGATCCTGCCGCAACTGCCTGGACGCCTGCCCCACCGATGCCTTTGTCGGCCCCTACGAACTGGATGCGCGCAAGTGCATTTCCTATCTGACAATCGAACACAAAGGCCCCGTAGACGAGGCCCTGCGCCCGATGCTGGGCAACCGGATTTACGGCTGTGACGATTGCCTTTCCGCCTGTCCGTGGAACAAGTTCGCGCAGGTTTCCAGTGATGCCAATTACTGGGCCAGGATTGAACTGCAATGTCCGAAACTGGAACATCTGGTGGCGCTGGATGATGCCGGCTTTCGCGAGGTTTTTCGCGGCTCTCCTATAAAACGGGTCGGGCGGGACCGGTTTGTGCGCAATGTTCTGTATGCCATCGGGAATTCCGGCGACAGCGCCCTGCGCGCAGCGGCCCTGCCGTTATTGGAGGACCCGGACCCCGTTGTGCAGGACGCGGCCCGCTGGGCCTTGGGTCGGCTGCCCCGCGCATAGAAAAAGCCCCGACACAACGGACGGGGCTTGAACTTTCAGCATTTCAAAATGGCTATAGCGCTTCGACTTTAGTGGAGCTTGTCCCCAACCACTTTGATTGCATCGTCGATCAGCGCACCGGCTTCCTTGGCTGTCATTTTCGCGGCGATTACCTCGCGCGCGGCATCGACAGAAATAGCAATCGCACGATCCTTGATTTCGCGAACCGCTGCTTCCTCGGCAGATTTGATCTGTTCCTCGGCGGCCAGAATGCGGCGTTCGATGCTGTCCTTCAGATCCGCTTTCGCGGCCTCGGCAGCGATCGTTGCCTCTTCTTTGGCGTGCTTGATGATCTCTTCGGCCTGGGTTGCAACTTCTTTGTGCTTACGCTCGAAAGAGGCCAGAATGCTCTGGGCTTCTTCACGCAGCTTGCGGGCTTCGTCGATCTCGGACTTGATGCTTTCGGCACGTTCGTCCAGCAATTTGGTGACAATACCCGGGACGCGATAATAAATCAGCACGGCCAGAAAAACCACGAACCCGATCATGGTGACAAAATGGGTGTTATCCATGCTGTACCATTTTTCTTCCGCAGCGAAGGCCGGTGTGGCCATCAGGGCAGGAAGGGCAAGGGAAATACGTTTCAACATCGTTTACCCTTTCAGTCGGGCAGCAATTGCTGCTTTGAGTGCTTTTTCATCGGCAACGGACGGCATAACAGCCGCAACCACATCGGAGGCAACGCTGTTGGCGACTTCCTCGATGCTTTTAAGGGCATTCTTGCGAATAACCTTGATGCGCGCTTCGGATTCCGCGGATTTGGCGGCGATCTCGGCCTCTGCCTTGGCCATTGCGGCCTCGACATCCTTCTTGATCACGCTTTTCGCCTCGTCGGCAATGCGATGCGCCTCGCTGCGGGCCTCGGCCAGAGCGGCGTGATAGGCTGCCTCGGCTTCTTCTGCCTTTTGCTTCAGCTCGGCCGCCATGTTGATATCGCCCGAGATCGTGTTCTGACGATCTTCGAGGACACCCGCCATACGCGGCAGGAAGATGCGGCTGATGATGATGTAGAGAACGACAAAAGATACCACGAGCCAGAAAATCTGGTTCGGATATGTCGAAAAATCTAGCTGCGGCATGCCGGGCGCTTCTTTAGCGACCTCTGCCACTTCTGTTCCAGATGCCATGCATCCCTCCGTCAGCTTGCGGGGGCAGAAACCGCCCCCTTAACCACTGGCGATCCGGAATGTCCCGAATCGCCCGATTTTGTTCAGCTTGGACGGCTTACTGCGCGTACATCAACAGAAGCGCGATGAGGAACGAGAAGATCCCCAGGGCCTCTGCAAACGCAATACCGATGAACATGGTTGCTGTCTGGCCGCCGGCTGCTGCGGGGTTACGCAGGGCACCGGAGAGATAGTTACCAACAACATGACCCACGCCTACTGCTGCGCCGCCCATGCCTGTACATGCAAGACCCGCACCGATCAGTGCGCCCATTTGTACCAGATCGCCTTCTACTGCCATTTGATTGCTCCTTGTTAAGAATGGCTGGAATTAGTTTCGTTCCTAGTGCCCCGGATGCAGCGCATCGTTAAGGTAAACACAGGTCAGAATGGTGAAAACATAGGCCTGAATAACCACAACGAGGGATTCAAGACCGTAAACCGCGGTGATGGCAAGGATCGGCGCAACAGCCCCGAGACCCATAGCGCCGGCAAAACCCGCGAAAACTTTGATAACTGCGTGGCCCGCCATCATGTTGCCGCCAAGACGAATGGAATGGCTGACAGGGCGAACGAAATACGAGATGATCTCGATGATCGCCAGAACGGGACGCAGGGCCAACGGCGCTTCGGAAATCCAGAACAGTTTCAGAAATTTCGTGCCGTTGCGGAAAATCCCCAGCAGCGTAACCGACAGGAACACGCCAATCGCCAGAACACCGGTAACGGCGATATGCGATGTAACGGTAAACCCGTAGGGCCAGAGGCCGAGAACATTGGTAAACAGGATGAACATGAACAGGGTCATGATGATCGGGAAATATTTCAGGCCTTCCTTGCCGGCGATATCCTCGATCATGGAATGGGTGAAGCCATACAGGATTTCCGCGATGGACTGTGTGCGGCTGGGCACCAGGGCGCGACCGCGCGAGCCCATGACAAGCAACAGGATTACGGCGACGATTGCCAGACCCATCCACAGGGCCGTGTTGCTCGGGGTGTACCAGTTAAGAGTGTCACCCCCGAAAAGCGGGTGAATCTCGAATTGTTCCATCGGGTGGATGTTGAATCCGCTTGCTTCCTCAGTCCCGTGTTCAGCCACGTTACAACCCTCAATCTTTGGCCGGATCGGCCGTTTCATTCATTGCCTCGCCGTCACCGGCGGGGGCCTTTTGTTGCTGAAGCTCCGTGGCGGTTCGCATCATAACGCGGATACCGGCCGCAAAGCCCAACAAGGAAAACAGGATCAGGAAAATCGGGAGAGTCCCGAACAGGCTGTCCAGCCCGTATCCTATTCCCATGCCCATGATCATGCCGACCACAAGCTCTATCACCATACGCCAAGCCAGGCTGGCCTTTTCGTATTTGCTCTCTTGTCTGGGCTTGGGAGCCCTGACCGCCTGAGCCGCCCGGATCTTTTCATCCAGCGCCTGAAGGTCACGGGTATCAGGAGTTTTCGCCATTCAGCACACGCCTTTTCCGTCCATTCGGCACAAGAATCCCTATCGGGCCTGTTTCGCGGCACACTAGGGCGGGATATGGCGTCTGTCAAGCAGGTTGACGAAGTATTTTAAATTGTATAACCATCTGAAAACACTATATATTTTCAGATATGCGGCGTGCTGGCGCAGGCGGGCGGAAAACAAATTCCGAACGGGAAATTCAACCCCCCGGTTGACCATTCTGCCCCCGTGTTTATAGTCAATCATATGGTTGATAATACGGAAACACGGCTGGACGCCCTTTTCGCCGCCCTCTCGGACAGGACACGGCGGGCGATTTTGCTGGCGCTGCTGGACGGGGACACAACGGTCAAAGAGCTTGCCGCGCCATTCGATATGTCTATGGCAGCCGTGTCGAAACACATCCAGATCCTGACCCGCGCCGGACTGGTCAGCCAGCACAAGGTCGGGCGGGAAAAATGGTGCCGACTGGAACATGATGCCTTTCGCCCCGCGGCTTTATGGATTGAATCCTACGGGCAGTTTCTGGAAGACAGCTTCGATATTCTGGAAAAGGCCCTGAAATTACAGGAAGACGGCGATTATCTGGATTTAACCGGCATTCTGGATACGGGCGACACATAAAGCCCGCCTCCTTAACATTTCGGTAACCACTCTATGGCCAGTATGCGCGGACAAAGGCGCATCTATACATCCTTCGGGCTATACCATAGAAACCGGATACCGGAACTTATGAAACAGGAAAAACATGTCAGACGAGTCCGCGGCAGGCACTCCCCCACCGGCACCCCCCGGAAAATGGCGGCAGGCCCTGCCGGTTATTCTGGGCCTCGGGCTGTTCGGGCTGGGGGTTTTTGCCCTGTATCACCTGCTGAAACCGGTGCATGCAAAGGACGTGATCGCGGAAATCCGGGCGACGCCGTGGTCGGATCTGTTTGTGGCCTTCGGGGCAACCGCGCTTGGCTATATCGCGCTGATCGGCTACGACTGGTCGGCGCTGCGCTACCTGGGGAAAAAGGTGCCGTTGCGGATCGTCGCCATCGGCGGCTTTCTTGGCTACAGCTTCGGCAATACCATCGGCATCAGCATCATATCCGGCGGGGCGGTCAGGTACCGGATCTACACCGCCTTCGGCCTGAGTGCATTTGAAGTGGCGACCGTTTCAACCTTCGTCGCGCTGGCCTTCGGGTTCGGCATCTCGGTCATCGGGCTTTCGGCGCTGGCGCTGCATCCGCATGCCCTTGCCGCTGTGCTGCCGTTCGGCGCCGGAACCGTGCGCATGTGGTCGGCGGCGGGGGCACTGGGGTTGCTCGGGCTGATGACATGGCTGTCTGTCACCGGAAAAACCCTGCGGTTCCGCAAATTCGAGCTGTCCGCCCCCAGCCCCGGCATCCTGTTCGGGCAGCTTGGCTTTACACTGGCGGATACAACAATGGCCGCCGTTACGCTTTATGTCCTGCTGCCTGCCGGCGGGCCGGATTTCCTGACCTTTCTGGCGCTGTTTTCCGCCGCCGTCATGGCCGGCGTGCTAAGCCATATTCCCGGCGGAGTCGGCGTTTTTGAATCCGTCATCATCGCCAGTATGCCGGGTCATGTGCCACTGGATCAGATCGCAACCGCGCTGCTGCTGTTCCGCGTCATCTATTACCTCGTGCCCTTCGCGCTGGCGCTGGTTTTCGTTGCCCTGAACGAGGCGCGCCTTGCCGGCGGGCTGGCCGCGCGACTGTTTGGCGAGGTCCCCGACCCCCTGCGCCCCGTCCTGCAATCGGCCATGGCCGCCACACCGGCGCTTTCGGGAATCGCGGCCTTTGGTCTGGGGGTTTACCTGATCCTGATGGCGCTGATGCCCTCGGTGCGGCCGGGGGATATCGACCCGAACGACTTGCTGGCCGCCGTGCTGCTGGAGGGCGGAACCCTGCTGTCCGCCACGCTCGGGATTTTTCTGCTGATCCTGTCGCAGGGGCTGGTGCGGCGGATTTCGGGGGCCTTCTGGCTGACGGAAACGGCGCTGCTGGCGGGGGCGGTGGCCTCTTTGCTGAACGGGCTGGATCTGGAAAGCGCGGCGCTTTTGCTGACAGCGGCCCTTGTTTTGTGGCCCTTGCGCCCGGAATTCTACCGCTCTGCCAAACTGACCAAAAGCATTCTTAGCCCGGGCTGGCTGCTGCTGGTCATCGGAATTGCCATCGGGGCGGTTGCCTTCTTTTTCTTCATGCACGCGGCAACCCCCTATTCCAACGACCTGTGGACAGAATTTTCCGGCACCGCCAACACCCCGCGTGCCTTGCGGGCGGGGCTTGTGGCCTCGGCGTTTCTGTTTTTCATCACGGTGCATCTGGCGCTGCAACCGGCGCACGCCCATACGCGCGCACCCGATACCGCCGCGCTGGAAAAGGCCCGCGAAATCATCGCCAAACAGGACGCCCCCGAGGCCTGCCTGGCCCTGACCGGCGACAAATCCCTGTTTTTCAATGATGCCGAGGATGCCTTCATCATGTATGCGGTGCAGGGCAAAAGATGGATCGCCTATTCCGATCCGGTCGGCCCTGCCGCAAGCGTCCCCTCGCTCGCCTGGGCCTTTTTCGAGGAAGCTTACGACGCCTCCTGCCGGCCGGTGTTCTACGAGGTCAGCGAACGCTACCTGCCCCTGTGGATCGAAATGGGGTTTTCCCTGAACAA
>JALWQC010000018.1 GCA_027080755.1 Paracoccaceae bacterium | reverse complement strand
CCGTTGTAATCGCCCCGCGCGCGGCCATATGGGGGTGCGTGGCCACCTCGTCATAGCGCAGAACCGGCGTGACACAGGCATCGGTGCCGGCGAAAACCGCGCCCCAGTCGTCGCGGGTTTTGCTGGCAAAAACACGGGTCAGCAGATCGACCTGCCGCGGGTATTCTGCCGGATCGTTCTGGTCGCCATATTCCGCCGCCGGAATTTCCAGCCCCTCCAGCATCAGGGCCAGAAACTGTGGTTCTATCGGGCCGACGGCCATATATTCCCCGTCCGAGGTCCCGTAACAGCGGTAATAGGGCACCCCGCCATCCAGCCAGTTCGCCTGTCGCTGCGGGGTCCAGCGTCCGGCCGCGTCCAGCCCGTGAAAGAACCCCATCATGGAATTCACCCCGTCGCTGATCGCGGCATCCACCACCTGCCCCTTGCCGGTGGTTTTCGCCGCCAGCAGGGCCGCCAGCATTCCCGCAACCAGAAACATCGACCCGCCGCCGAAATCCCCCACCAGATTGAGCGGCGGAAAGGGCGGCCGATCCGCCGGCCCCATCGCATAAAGCGCGCCGGTCAGGGACAGGTAATTGATGTCATGCCCGGCCATCTTCGCAAAGGGACCATCCTGCCCCCAACCGGTCATACGCCCGTAGACCAGCGCCGGATTGCGCACCATGCAGTCCTGCGGCCCCAGCCCCAGCCGCTCCATCACGCCGGGGCGGTTGCCCTCTATCAGGGCGTCGGCGCTGGCGACCAGATCCAGCGCCAGTGCCGCCCCCTCGGGGGTTTTCAGATCGATAACAACGGATTTCTTGCCCCGCCGGTCAATCGTGCGTTCCAGCGCGATCGTGCCGCGCTTCGGGCGGTCCACGGCGATGACCTCGGCCCCCATGTCGGCCAGCAATTGCCCGGCATAAGGCCCCGGACCGATGCCGGAAAATTCGATAACCTTGATGCCCTGAAGCGGTGCGTCTGTTGTCATACTGCCCTCCTGCGTTGGGCGAAGTCTGGGCAAAAAAAGAGGGGCCGTAAAGCCCCCCGAATTCCATATGACGCAACATCACGCAACGGCCTAGGCTGAATCGACATTCATCTCATCCATAGCATTGCAGAGGCGATTTGTATGAAAGACAGGAAGTATATGTCTCGCCGGTCATATCTTGTTGCGATGCGGCGGAAATGTTTGATGTCGCTGCCCGTCAGGTGATTTGCGCAGGCAAATCTGCCGGGAGGGGTGTTGAAGCAGCGCTCGATCAGGTTGCGGGCTTTGTCGATTTCGAAATCATAGGGGATGATTTTTCTGCGTGTCCGGCTGCAGGGGGGGCGCTTGGTCACTTGGCTATAAGGCCGCGTAAGGCATTGCTATCATAAGCTTTATCGGCCAGGACATGACCGGCCCGCAAGCCCTCCAGCAGGGTCTGGGCCTGGGTGACATCGCCCCTCTGCCCCGGCGTCAGGATGATCCGCAAAGGCCGTCCGAAAGTGTCGGTTGCCATGTGGATTTTGGTGGTCAGTCCACCTCGGGAACGCTCCAGAGCTTGATTCCCCCTTTTCCGGTCGCAGTCTGCTGATGGGCGCGGACCATGGTGGAATCGAGCATCACATACGCATTGTCCGGATCATCAATCAGGTCTTCAAACACCCGCTCCCGTTTACTATCCGTCAGTTCGTAACGTTAGCCATAAAAAGACCTCCGGATTAACCAATCTGGAGGCCTATGAAGCATGAAGGTCGATTGGGGCTAGCGCAGCGCGTCCAGCACCCGCACCCAGCTGCGGATGCCTTTTTCGAAACTCCGCAGGGCGTATTTTTCGTTCGGGGAATGGATCTGGTCGTCGTCCTGGCCAAAGCCGATCAGCACCGAATCCATGCCGAGGATTTCCTGAAAATGCCCGACAATCGGGATGGAGCCGCCACAGCCGGCGAAAATCGCCTCGTTCGGCCATTCGGCGGACAGGGCGTCGCGGGACAGGGCGAACTCGGGCGCCTCGACGGGCAGGGTGGTGGCGCCGGCGCCGTCCTTTTCGCGGAAGGTCACGGTGCAATCCTCGGGCAGGTTGTCGCGCACATACTGGCGGAAGCTGGCGCTGATCTTTTCGGGGTCCTGCGTGCCGACAAGACGGAAAGAGACCTTGGCGCTGGCCTCGGCCGGCAGCACGGTTTTGAAGCCCTCGCCGGTATAGCCGCCGATGATGCCGTTGATGTCACAGGTCGGGCGCGCCCAGATCTGTTCCAGTGCGGAATAGGCGGATTCGCCGGCGGGTCTGGACAGGCCGACCTCCTGCAAAAAAGCCTCGCCGTCGAAATTTAGGCCCTCCCATTGTTTCTTGATCTCGGCGGGAACCTCGGGGACGCCGTCGTAAAAGCCGGGCAGGGAG
>JALWQC010000017.1 GCA_027080755.1 Paracoccaceae bacterium | reverse complement strand
CCATGGCCAGCGCGGTGATTGCCCGCCACATCATCGCCCGGTCAGCGCCCTCCTGTCCGTCCGTGGCGGTGACCTCGATCGGGGCCAATACCTGTTGGGCCCAAACCATGTTTGACCACAGGACAAGCGGAATTGCTGCAAGGTATTTCATTTTCCATGGGCCTTTCTGTTGTTTTTCAAAAACTACCAAGCCGGCCGGATCCCGACATTGATATTTGTTAAGCGGGGCGGTTACAGCACGGCGGGCAGCAGATACAGGCCGGCGGCCATCACCAGAAACAGCATAATCAGATTGTTGAAGGCACGGCGCCAGAAGCGGCTGGCGGCGAGGCCCAGATAGCCGTTCAGGATGTGGCGGGCCTTCCAGCCCGACAGGAACAGAAACGCCAGACTGACCCAGACCGCCCCGCCCGGGGCAAAGCGGGCCAGCAGGGTTGTGGTCAGGCTGAGGCCCCATAGCCAAAGCAGGGTTTTTGTCGGTCCGTTCATCCTATCGCACCAGATATATAATCGGGAAAAGCAGCACCCACACCAGATCCACCATGTGCCAGAAGGCGGCGCCGGCCTCTACCAGCGGGCGCCGGGGTTTCCAGATCAGCAGGGCAAAGACCACGATTCCGGCCAGCACATGCGCGGCGTGAAAGCCGGTCAGCAGGTAATAGAAGGTGAAGAAACCGCCGGTTTCGATGCTGATGCCGTGCTGCGCATGGGTGGCGTATTCGGCCCATTTTATGGCCATGAACACCACGGCAAGGCCAAGCGCCCCCAGCAGCCAGAGCCGCGTGCGCATGGCGGAACGATCCGCCGTCCGCGCCGCCATCGCCGCCATATAGCCCGAGGTCACCAGCACAACGGTATTGATGGCACCGGCGACGCGGTCAAGGTGGTTCTGTGCCTCGGCAAAGCCGGCGGGATCGGCCACGCGCATGCCCAGAAACGCCAGCAATCCGGCGCCGAAGACCAGAAGTTCGCTGACGATCAGAACCCAGATCATCAGATCGCCGGGCAGTTCGTCCAGCAGGCCCGGTTGTTCGGATGTGTCGCTCATGCGCCCCCCGTTATCTGGCGGTAGATTTCCGGCAGCGCCGCGGTCAGGCGTTCCGGTTCGGAGACGACGGAAAAGCCGCCCTCGCCAAAGATGCGGTTGACCCAGGCCTGCCCTTTCTGGTCCACGACAACGCCATGCACGGCCTGGCCCAGACGGCGGGCCTCGCGCACGGCCATGCGGCTGTCTTCTATGCCGTGGCGGCCTTCGTAATGGTCCAGATCGTTGGGTTTGCCGTCGGTGATCACCAGCAGCAGCTTGCGCCGTGTGGCGCGTTCGGCCAGTCCGGCGCTGGCGTGGCGGATGGCCGTGCCGAGGCGGGTGTAAAAGCTGGGTGCGAGGGCGGCAATACGCCGTTCCACCGTCGGCCCCATTTTGTCGTCGAAACCTTTCACGTCCAGCACATAAACCCGGTCGCGTTTCAGCGAGGAAAAGGTCTGGATGGCGAAATCGTCGCCGCAGGCGTCCAGCCCCCAGGCCAGGGCGGTCAGGGCCTCGCGTTCCACATCAATGACCATGCGTTCGCCAATCGCGCTTTCGGTAGAGCGCGAGGTATCCATCAGCACGCTGATCGACAGGTCGCGTTCCTGTGTGCGGGCGGCGCGATAGACGCGGTTGTGCCCCTCGCCGGTGGCGCGCAGTTCCACGATGGAGGAGATCGCCGCCTCTATGTCCAGATCATCCCCGTCCAGCTGGCGCGGCAGGATCACGCGGCGGGGGCGCAGGGCCTCGAACTGGCGTTTGACGGCGCGGATGCGGCGGCGGGCGGCGGCATCGGTGGCAAATTCGGCAGGCTCTGCGGTTTCGGGCGCGGGGCTGGCCAGAACGCGGGCGTGATCCGGGATATAGCTGCCCTTGCGGTGGTCCCATTCGGGGTAGACATGGGTGTCGGACAGGCGCTCGCGGTCCACATCCTCGGGGGCCAGATCCAGATGGAGCTTCAGCCGTGTGGCGGTTTTCTTGCTGACCTGTCCCAGGGCCAACTCGTCCTGATCCTCGGCGGCGCGGCGGGCGGTGTCTTCGTCGTCGTCATCGATGCGCCGGTTCAGGTTCAGGCTTTCGACCCAGGAAAAAATCGCCTCGAAACGATGCAGCACCAGACTGTCGCGCCGCTCTGCCTGATCGGAATCGGAGCGGCGGGCGCGTTTGGTTTTGCCTTCCTGTTCGGCGTCGGGGCCGCTGCCTTCTTCCTGCATCTCCTCGGGGCGCTCGATCGTGGTGCGCGCGGCCATGGGGCGCAGGTCCGGCCACATGGGCACGGCGCGGAACGGGCGGTAGTTTTTGGGCGCGCGAAGGCTGGACAGGTCGGCGTCGGGGCTGCGGATCAGGGC
>JALWQC010000016.1 GCA_027080755.1 Paracoccaceae bacterium | reverse complement strand
CCGCGCCGTGGCCCTGCGTGGCGGACAGGGCGGACAGGGCGGGCTGGAAACCCTGCGGCGTCTTGGCGGGCGGGAACTGGCGGCGATGGCCGGTGCGATTGCCCGCGCGCGCGTGGAACGTATTCCGGTCCTTCTGGACGGGTTTATCTGCACGGCAGCGGCGGCGACGCTGGAACAGACGGCAAACGGGGCGCTGGATCACTGTGTGGCGGGGCATGTCTCGGCCGAGCAGGCCCATGAACGCCTGCTGGCGCATCTGGACAAACAGCCCTTGCTGTCGCTGGGCTTGCGCCTTGGCGAAGGTTCCGGCGCGGCACTGGCGATCGGGGTGCTGCAAGGGGCGCTGGCCTGTCATTCCGGCATGGCCACCTTTGACGAGGCCGGCGTGTCCGACGCCTGATGCCAGACCCGGATCAGGGATAGGCCCACAGATCCAGCGTTTCGGGGTAATGGCGCGCGCAATAGTCGTAAACGGGGGCAAATTCGCGCTGGATCATGGCGACGGTTTCGGGCTGTAGTCCGGTTTTCTTGGCGCTGACGTTGACATGGACGTCGGCAAAATCCGGACGGGCCTCCACCCCCAGAAACCGGCTGAGGCGGGTGATTTCCCCTGCGCCGAACATGGTTTCGTAAATGCCGACGTGGATATCCTGCGGATCGAAAACCGCCTGCAGGTTTTCCAGCGTTTTATGGTAGTTCCCGCGATACTTGGCGTGTTGTGTGGCGACATACTGTTGCAGGGCCTCGTCATCGCTCAGGGATAAATCAAATATGCGGGCCTTCTGGTTGCGTTTGATCATGCGCACGGCCGACCAGATCCGTTCCACCGGATCCCGCATCAGGAATACGACCCGCACAGGGATGCCGCGTTGTGCGAAACTGTCCCTGATATTTTCATAGGCGCCTTTGGGCAGGGCGCCATAACCCGGTGTGAAGTCGCCGGTGTGGGTCGTGCCCGGTTTTTGCAACAGGGACTGGAAATAGTTAAAATAGGCATCCGGCGAATGGCACATCCGGTGTCGTAACAGAACCGGAACGGGCAGGCCGAGGGCAGCACGGGCGTGGTTGCGCAATGTCTGGCGCAGGGTTTGTTTGGGGAATTCCGTTGTCATTTCATACGGACCCTGCAGATAGACAGCATCCCAGACATGGTATTCCTTCAGCGGGCCGCCCCGAAACCCTTTGTGCTGGCGTAAATATTGATGCAGCCAGGTTGTCCCTGCCTTCTGCGCCCCGGCCCCCAGAATGAAAACCCTGTCCGGGTTTGTGTATACCATAGTCCGTATTCCCCTCTTTACCCGAGGGGATACTATACAGGCGGGGCGGGTGGGGCTATGCTTTTTTCCAGACACCTTTGACACGAAAAAAGGGACGGTTCCCCCGTCAGGATGGAGTAATACAATGAGCAAACCGAAAATCGGCCTTGCGCTGGGATCCGGCGGCGCCCGCGGCTGGAGCCACATCGGCGTTATCCGCGCGCTGGAGGATATGGGAATACGTCCCGATATGGTGGCCGGCACCTCTATGGGGGCGCTGGTGGGGGCGGCTTATGTCGGCGGGCAGCTGGATGCGCTGGAAGAGTGGGCGCGCTCCATCACGGCGACGAAACTGGCGCGGATGGTCGATGTCAACCTGACCTCGGGCGGGCTGGTAGAGGCCAAACAGGTGGACAGGTTTTTTCACGGTCTCGACATGCCCGCGAACATAGAAGACCAGAAAATTCCTTATATGGCCATTGCGACGGATATGCGCTCGGGGCGCGAGGTCTGGCTGAAAAAGGGGCCGATTGTGGATGCGATGCGGGCCTCTATTGCGCTGCCGGGGATTATCTCGCCCAAGCATCTGGACGGGCGCTGGCTGCTGGACGGGGGGCTGACAAACCCGCTGCCGGTGTCGGCCTGCCGGGCCATGGGGGCCGAGGTTATCATCGCCATAAACCCCGAGGCCAAAAAATACGACCGCATGTGGAAGCCGACCCCGCCGCGCAAGAATGAAAGCTGGGAGGCGGTGAAATCCGCGCTGTCGCTGCCGTTGCGTTCTGCTTTCAATGTTTTCAACAACACGGACAAGAAGGCACCGCAACGTCCGCCGAACTATTTCGATGTGGTGTCCACCGCGATCGATGTGATGGTGGACCGTGTGCGCCGCTCGCGTCTGATCGGGGATCCGCCCCATATCCTGCTGGATGTGCGGCTGGACAATTTCACCGTGCTGGACCTGAACCGCGCCGCCGAGGCGATAGAAGAGGGGCACGCCACCGTCCAGCGTGCCGCGCCGTTGATACGGGATATCCTGTCCTGAGGTCGGGGGAACCGCTGCCCCATAAAAAAGCGCCGGAATTTCCGGCGCTTTTCTTTTATCCCGCGTCGTGGCCCTTGTCTTTC
>JALWQC010000015.1 GCA_027080755.1 Paracoccaceae bacterium | reverse complement strand
CCGCCATGGGCGAGCATTTCCGCGACAATGGCCGTCACGCCCTGATCATTTATGATGACCTTTCCAAACAGGCCGTGGCCTATCGCCAGATGTCCCTGCTGCTGCGCCGTCCGCCCGGACGCGAAGCCTATCCGGGCGACGTTTTCTATCTGCACTCCCGTCTGCTGGAACGTTCGGCCAAGCTGAACGCCGACAACGGGTCCGGTTCGCTGACCGCGCTGCCGATCATCGAAACACAGGGCGGCGACGTTTCGGCGTTTATTCCGACCAACGTGATCTCGATCACCGACGGGCAGATCTTCCTTGAAACCGACCTGTTCAACCAGGGTATCCGCCCGGCTGTAAACACCGGTCTGTCGGTTTCGCGTGTGGGGTCCTCGGCGCAGACCAGTTCGATGAAGTCGGTTGCCGGCTCTATCAAGCTGGAACTGGCGCAGTATCGCGAAATGGCTGCCTTTGCGCAGTTCGGCTCGGATCTCGATGCCTCGACCCAGGCCCTGCTGAACCGTGGCGCGCGTCTGACCGAGCTGCTGAAGCAGCCGCAGTATTCGCCGCTGACCAACGCCGAAGAGGTTATGGTTATCTACGCGGGCACCAAGGGCTATCTCGATAATGTCGACGTCAAGGACGTTGGCCGTTTCGAGGCCGGTCTTCTGGCGCATCTGCGTGCGAAAAACGCCGACCTGCTGGAGGAAATCACCAACGACGATCCCAAGATCAAGGGCGAAGTCGAAGATCGGGTGAAAGCCGCAATCGAAGCATTCGCGAAAGATTTCGCATAAATTTGGCCTAAGGGAAAGGAGTTGCGCCTATGGCGAACCTCAAAGACCTAAAAACTAGGATCGACAGTGTTAAAAGCACTCGTAAGATCACGCAGGCCATGCAGATGGTTGCGGCGGCCAAGCTCCGCCGCGCCCAGGACACCGCCGAAGCTGCCCGCCCCTATGCGGAACGGATGGACGCGGTTCTTGGAAATCTGGCCAAGGGGGCAAGCAACAACTCCTCGGCACCGCTTTTGCTGACTGGCACCGGCAAGGAAGATACCCATCTTCTGATCGTGGCCACGTCGGAACGCGGTTTGTGTGGTGGCTTCAACTCGACGATTGTCAAACTCGCCCGGGCGAAAATTGACGAGCTTCTGGGCGAAGGCAAAACCGTAAAGATCATCACGGTCGGCAAAAAGGGTCGCGAACAGATGCGACGCGAGTATGGCGAGTATATGATCGAGCATGTGGATATGTCCGAGGTGAAAACCCTGGGGTATGAAAATGCACACGGGATTGCCTCGGATATCCTGACGCGTTTCGACGCTGGGGAATTCGACGTTGCGACGATCTTCTTCAACACGTTCAAGAACGTGGTGGAACAGATCCCGACAGCACAGCAGTTGATCCCGGCCGTGTTCGAAAACACGGACGAGGCCGATACCGCCACGCATTACGAATACGAACCGGACGAGAACCAGATCCTCGCCGATTTGTTGCCGCGCTCTATTGCGACGCAGATTTTCACAGCCCTGCTGGAAAATGGCGCATCCGAGCAAGGGGCGCGCATGTCCGCCATGGATAACGCAACCCGCAATGCCGGCGATATGATCGACAAGCTGACGATCGAGTTTAACCGCTCGCGTCAGGCTGCGATCACCAACGAACTTATTGAGATTATTTCGGGCGCGGAAGCGCTCTGAGAACTGGAGAAACCAAAATGGCAAAAGCTGTAGGTAAAATCACTCAGGTCATCGGGGCGGTCGTCGACGTTCAGTTCGAAGACAACCTGCCCGCGATCCTGAACGCGCTGGAAACAGACAATAACGGTAACAAGCTGATCCTCGAGGTTGCACAGCACCTTGGCGAGAACACGGTGCGCACCATTGCTATGGACGCCACCGAAGGGCTGGTTCGTGGCGGTAAGGTTACCGACACGGGCAACACCATTCAGGTGCCGGTGGGCGATGCAACGCTCGGCCGTATCATGAACGTCATCGGCGAGCCGGTTGACGAAAAAGGCCCCGTTGAAACCAAAGAGCGCCGCTCCATTCATGGCGAAGCGCCGGAATTCAGCGAACAGTCCACCGAATCCGCAATTCTGGAAACCGGCATCAAGGTTGTTGACCTGCTGGCGCCCTATTCCAAAGGTGGTAAAATCGGCCTGTTCGGCGGTGCCGGCGTTGGCAAAACCGTTCTGATCATGGAACTGATCAACAACATCGCGAAGGTGCACTCGGGCTATTCCGTGTTCGCCGGTGTTGGTGAGCGGACCCGTGAAGGTAACGACCTGTATCACGAGATGATCGAATCCGGCGTTATTGTTCCCGACAATCTGGTGGATTCGAAAGTGGCCCTGGTTTACGGCCAGATGAACGAGCCCCCGGGTGCGCGTATGCGTGTT
>JALWQC010000014.1 GCA_027080755.1 Paracoccaceae bacterium | reverse complement strand
CCCCGAGGGGCATGTATTTGGAAACCGGTGCGGGGGGACTCGCGCCGGTTTTTTGTTTCAGGCCCCGTCCCCTTAACCCGCCCTTAACTTTTGCGTGGTAGATATAGGGCTACCGCGGGCGAATCTGCGGCTTTTCTCGAGAATTTTATGAAATTGCGCCCTTGTTTTCAGGGGCAGTCCCTTGTGCGTATGCAACAGGGCCAAAAAGGGTTTTTGCTGATGAATATGGCGGTTACTGACGGAATTGATTTGATGCCTCCGGCCTTTGTGGACGGCTTGACGGACTGGTCCAGCACGGACGGCACGCCGGCCTCGCCGGATTATGACGGGGCGGCCAATGCGGCGATTGTCACGGCGGACCCGGATTTTGGTGATTGTCTGGAGGTGCAGGTGGTCAACGATCCGCTGCATCTGCGCTACAAGGGCGAGGTGCCGGTTTTCCCCGGCGGCTATATCGAGGTATCGGCCCGCATCAAGGTGATGGGCGGCGCGTTTCCTTCGGCGCGGATTGCCGCCTGGGCCGGTGATGCGGGGGGCGCGCATGTGGGCGGACTGGTGGAAGCGGGGCCGAGCAACACGATGGACACCTACGGGCGGGTCTATACGGTGAAGGCTATTGTGGGCTCGGGCAATCGTGGCGGGGTCGATATGGTCTGGGGAACCGCGCCGGTTTACGGGCATTTCGGGCTGGATCTGACGGGGGCGACGGGATCGGTGGTGCGCATTGAATCGGTAGAGATCCGCGATGTCACCAGTTATTTCCACCGCAAGATGATGGACTGGGTGGATGTGCGGGACTATGGCGCGCTCGGGGACGGGGTGACGGATGATTTCGATGCTTTCGAGGCGGCGGACAATGCAGCGGTAGCCAGCGGGCGGGCCTTGCTGGTATCGAGCGGCAGCTATTACCTGTCCCGCAACCTGACCCTGAACGCCCGCTGCCGCTTCGAGGGCACGCTGTCCATGCCCACGGCAAAGCGCCTGATGCTGACGGACAACTTTGCGCTGGCGCCCTATATCGATGCGTTTGGCAACGAGGTCGAGGGGCTGAAGCGCGCCTTGCAGGCCCTGTTCAACTATACGGATCATGAATCGCTGGACATGGGCGGATTGCGCGTGCAGCTGGACATGCCGATCGACGTGCAGGCGGTGGTCGGCAACAAGACCACCTTTGCCAACCGCCGGGTTCTGCGCAACGGCCAGCTGGAGGCGAGCGCCTCTGCCGGGTGGAACACGCAGACGGTGACGGCGACGGCCAGCTATTCGGCCAGTGACCCGCTGGCGCTGACCAATGTCACGGGCATCACGACGATTCCGGTGGGCTCGCTGGTCAGCGGCACCGGTGTCGGGCGCGAGATTTACGTCACCGACAAGGACAACGCCACCGGCCGGATCACCCTGAGCCAGCCGCTGTACGGGGCGGGGGCCTCGCAAAGCTATACGTTCAAGCGGTTCAAATACCTGCTGGATTTTTCCGGTTTCGATTCCGTGCAGCGCTTCCAGATCGAGGATATCGAGTTCGGCTGTTTCGGCAATGCCAGCGGTATTCTGCTGCCCAAAGACGGGCTGGCCTGGCATATCCGCGACTGCTGGTTCACCAAGCCGAAGGACCGCGCGATCACCTCTATCGGGACGGGGTGCAACGGCATGTCGATCGATTCCAACGAGTTCCTGTCCAATGAATACAACACGCTGGTGCAGTATCGTTCCACCATCTGTTTCAACACCAACAGCAACGACATCAAGGTGCGCAACAACCGCGCGGTACGTTTTTTGCATTTTGGGGTGCTGAACGGGGGCGGGCATATTATTTCGGGCAACCATTTCTGGCAGGGCGACAGCTCTGTGGACGGGGAGCGGTCGGCCGGAATCGTGCTGACGCAGAAAAGCTGCAAGACGACCTATGTGGGGAATTACGCCGACAACGCCTGGCTGGAGCTGAACAACGAGCATGACATCCGTGCCAACGCCAACGCCGGCAGCAAGGGCTTCGGGACGCTGACGGTGACGGGGAATATCTTCACCGCCGGTTCCGTGCCGCCCTGGTTCACCTATATCCGGCTGGCCCCCTTCGGCAACGGGCATCATATCGACGGGATTTCGGTGATCGGCAACACCTTCAAGACCATCGGCGGCAGCGTGATCGACCGGATAGAGGGGGTGGATACCGGCGAGGGGAGCTTCGATTTCGCCGCAACAAAGGCGCTGGTGTTCGAGGGGAACTCTTTCGATGCGGTCCAGACCCGCAGCGAAAGTCCGGTGCTGGCGCGGCTGGAACAGGGCGTGCCGCAGGCGGGCTGGTCGATTGATCTGGCCGCGCAGTTGCCCTTCGGGGCCGATGTTCTGGGCGTGGACAGTGTGACGCCGCAGGGCGCGGTGGTGAATGGTGCTGGCGCGGTGCATTACAATGCGCCGGTGGCCTCTGTCGGCGGAACGGTTGTGTCCGTGGGCTGGGCCGAGCCGGTGGCCGGCACGATCCATATCCGCGCCCGCGCCGATCTGCCGGCCTGATACGCCAGCCCCCGCGCAGCCCGTGCGGGGGCATTGGACATTCCCCCAAAGGGCGCTAGACTGGCGACGGGAGGATACAAAATGACAACAATATCGCTTGATAAAACCGTGCAGACGGTCATCACCACCTTCGAGGTCAACCCCGGCACCTGTCTGGATTTGCTGGACGAATTGCAGCGGGCCTGTTCGGAATTTATCAGCAAACAGCCGGGGTTTATCTCGGCTGTTTTGCATGTGAACGACGCGGAAACCCGCATCGCCAATTATTCCCAGTGGCGAAGCCGCGAGGATTTCCAGGCCATGTTGCGCAGTGACGGCATGCGCGAACGCAGCCGCAAGATCAACGAACTGTGCAAAAGCTTCGAGCCGGTGCTTTACGAGGTGGCCTATTGCGCAGGGGACTAGCGGGCGGGTTGCTGCTTGCCCTGGTTTCGGGCGCGGCCCCTGCCCTTGCGGATATGGAACGCCCCGTGGCGCGCGCGGCCTCGCTGGATGTCTGGCAACAGGGGTTTCGTAACCGCGCACTGGCGGCGGGGATACCGACGGATGTGTTCGATACCGCCTTTGCCCTTGTGAAATACAACGCCGGCACGCGGGCGCAGGATGCGAACCAGTCGGAATTCCAGCGCCCGATCTGGGCCTATCTGGATGATGCGGTTTCCGCGCGCCGCATCGAAACGGGGCGGCGGAAGGCGCGGGAGCTGGCCCCTGCCTTGCAGCGGATTTCGCGCCGCTACGGGGTGCAATCCGACATTCTGCTGGCGATCTGGGGGATGGAGACATCCTTTGGCGGGTTTCGCGGCAACACCTACACCATCGAGGCGCTGGCCAATGCGGCCCATGACGGACGGCGGCGCGCGTTTGCCGAGGCGGAACTGATCGCCGCCTTGCGCATTCTGGCCAGCGGGGTGGTGACGCCGCAACATATGCTGGGCGGCTGGAGCGGGGCGATGGGGGACACGCAGTTTATGCCCTCTACCTACCTGAAATACGCGGTGGACGGGAACGGCGACGGGTGGCGCGATTTCTGGGGCAGGGATCCGCTGGATGCCCTTGCCTCCAGCGCGAATTACCTGCATGCGCTCGGCTGGAAAAACGGCGCGCCCTGGGGGCAGGAGGTCATCCTGCCGGCGGGCTTCGATTATGCCCTGACGGGGGAACACGCCACCCGTTCCGCACGGTTCTGGAATGCACGCGGGGTGCGGCTGGCTTCGGGCGCAAAGCTGGAGGATCACGGGGCGACGGCCTTGCTGCTGCCGGCGGGGGCGCGCGGGCCGGTGTTCGCGATTTACCCGAATTTCCAGGTGATCCGGCACTATAATATGTCCGTGTCCTATGCGCTGGCCGTGGGGCATCTGGCGGACCGGATTGCGGGCGCGGACGGTTTCAGCACCCCCTGGCCACGCCAGGACCCGCCCCTGAGCCGCACACAGGTGCAGGACATCCAGCGCGCGCTGATGGCGTTGGGGCTGGACACGGGCGGGGCCGACGGGCGGATCGGGCCGAAAACGGTGGCGGCGGTGCAGGCATGGCAGAAATCGCAGGGGATGCGGGCGGACGGCTATGCCACGCCGGAGATCTGGCGCGCCCTACGCTGATCGCCCGAAGCACAGAACATCGTCCTGTTTTTCAATCAGGGCAAAGCCCTGCCCCATCAGAAGATTTTGCAGATCGGCCATGGCTGCATCCCCCAACAGCCACGGGTGTTGTTCATAGATAATCATGCGGAGGTTCGACAGGTCGGCGGCGGGTAACAGCTCGGCCTCGGCCCCTTCGGCGTCCATCAGCAGGACATCGGGCCTATGCACGGACAGCAGGGCATTCAGCGGCCGGCTTTTCACCTGAACCGGCTGGAAATTGCCATCCTCCTTGCAGCGGTCAAACACGCTGGAGCCGACAATCCGGCGATCCAGATACAGCGTCACATCCCGCCCGTCCGCCGTAATCGCCGGCGCCACGATCTGCGGTTGCAGGCCGTTCAGGCGGTAGTTTTCCCGCAACAGGGGCAGGACGTCGGGGTTCGCCTCGCAGGTTGCAACGGTCCGGCCGCTGAGTTTAGGGCGTAACCCCATAAACCCCGCGTTGCCAGCGCGACCCTCGCGAAATATCAATGGGTTGGACCGCGCCGCACAGGGTGGCCCCCTTTGCAAGCGGCCCGATCCATTGAGATGAAGCGAGGGTCGCGCCCTTCGGGTTTGGCGGATTTTCGCCCCGAGTGCGTTGCAGGTCCTTGAAATAGAACCACTATTCCTGCGGCCCTGCGCCTGCTCGGGACGAAAATCTGCCAAACTGGCGGCGCGGGGTTTATGGGGTTACGCCCTGAAGGCCAGAATGCCGACCAGTCCGGTGCCGGCGCCGATTTCCAGAACCCTGTCCCCGGGCCGGATATATTTGCGCACAAGGGTGCATTCCCCGCTTTCGTAATCCCCGCCCAGAATCCAGCGGCGCAAGGGGGGTGGCAGGCGGCGTTTGTCGATGCTCAGGCGGACACCGTGAACGCGGGTGGTCCCTGTAAACAGGGCGCCAAAATGGCGAAGACGGCGCAGGGCCGTGTGCAGGCTGAAGGTGATCACGTGGAAGGTCCCGAAACAGAAAAATCGCGGCAGTTTTTATCAAACGGCCGCGATTGTAAATCGGTTTCGGGCGGGTTTCAGCAGCAGCTTTGCCCGCTTTTGGTGGTGGAACATCCGCAGCTTTCACCCTCGGCAGCGACGGCGGTTTCCGTTGGCGGGGTCAGGCCTGCGGCCTCGTCAAAAGCGGCGTCCAGTTTTTCGGCCGCTTCGTCGCGAATGTGGCGGGCGATCTCGATCACCAGCGCGATCTGGCCCTCGGGGACACCGGCCTGACGCAGGCGGTCCAGCTGGCACTGGCCCATGGCGGGATGGTTGGCGGCAATGCCCGAGGCAAGCGAAACCATGGCGACGATGCTGGAATGGAGTTGCGGCTCGCTCATGCCGCGATCCACTCGCTTACCTTGTCGGCTGCGGGAACGCCGCCGGCATGCACCAGTTTTTCGTCCATGACCACGCCCGGGGTGGACATGACGCCATAGCCCATGATCTGCCCCATATCGGTGACTTTTTCGACCGTGACATCCACGCCCATTTCGGCGGCTTTGCGTTCGATCAGATCGGCGGTATTGGCACAGTTTTTGCAACCCGAGCCGAGAACCTTGAAGTGTTTCATCGTGTTTTTCCTGAAGTTAGGCCACGCAACGTTGCGGGCGGTTTTGCATGTCGGCCAAACGGGCCTTGTCGGCGGTGGTTTCGGGGGTATCGGCCATGCCCTGAACGGCGGCCTTTACAACCTGTTGCACCCAGTCGGGCAAGTCGGGCCGGATGAAATAATACATCCATTGCGCATCGCGGCGCGCATCCAGCAGGCCGGAGTCCCGCATGTTGGACAGATGGCGCGAGATTTTGGGTTGGGATACGTCCAGCGCCTGCACCAGTTCGCAAACGCATAATTCCCCTTCCGCAGCAATCAGCGCCAAAGTGCGCAGGCGGGTGATGTCGCTTAGGGACTGGAATATAGCTGTCTGTTTCATACGCCCTATATATGGCCGCGCGAATATGTCGTCAAGCGTATATTCGAGTTTTTCCGCTAGCGCGCCCAGTCCACGCTTTGCATTTCCTCCAGCCGCGAGACCGTGCGCTCGAATTCAAAGGCACCAAAGCCCTTTTCATACAGTTCTTCGGGCGGCGCGGCGGCGGAACAGACAAGGCGCACGCGGGCCTCGTACAGGGCGTCGATCAGGGTGACGAAACGTTTTGCCTCGTTATTATTGGCCGGTCCCAGTTTCGGGATGTCGTCCAGCAGCAGGACCTCTACCTCCTTTGCGATGGCCAGATAGTCGCGCGCGCCAAGGGGCTGTGCGCACAGGTCGGCAAAGCTGGCGCGGGCAACCCCGTTGTGAAAGGCCGGCAGCGTGACCTTGCGCCCCTGTATGTCCAGCACAAGGGGCGCGCCCGGCTCGCCGGCCAGAACGTCCCAGGCGTGGTCCATCGCGGCGCGGGCTTCGGGGCCGAGCGGGGTGTGGTAGATGCGCACCTCGCGCAGGCGGTCGCGGCGGTGATCGACGCCGCCGGCCAGATGGTACACCTCCAGATGCTGTTTCATTTCCTCTATGAACGGCACAAAAAGCGCGCGGTTCAGCCCGTCCTTGTACAGATCGTCCGGGTGCCGGTTGGAGGTGGTAACGATCACCACCCCGCGCGCGAACAGCTTTTCAAACAGCCGCCCCACCAGCATCGCGTCGGTGATATCGGTGATCTGCATTTCGTCGAAACACAGCAGGGTGGCCCCGTCGGCCACGCTGTCGGCCACGCTTTGCACCGGATCCTGTTCGTATTTCGCCCGCGCGATGCAGATTTTGTCATGCACCTCCTGCATGAAGGCATGGAAATGCACGCGCCGTTTGCGGGGCACGGGGGATTCGTCGAAGAACAGGTCCATCAGCATGGATTTGCCGCGCCCGACCCCGCCATAGATATACAACCCCTTGATCGCCTGCGCGCGGATAGGCTCCCGCCCCCAGCCGAACAGCCCGAAGCCCACCTTTTTCGGCCTGGCCGGATCATAGTCCTTCAGCCGTTCATGCAGCAGTTGCAGCTTTTCCACCGCCAGCCGTTGCGCGGCGTCGTCCTGCAATTGCCCCGACGCCACAAGGGCGCGAAATTTCGGTAGCGGTCCGTCGGCCATTTTATCCCCTGCGTGGCTTGCAAACACCCCTGTTGTAACCGCCCCCCGCCGGGATGTTAAGCGGTTTGCGCCAGATCAAAGCGGGGGCGGCGGGGTTCTGTTTCACTGCTTGGCGAAAGGAGGAAAACCCATGCCCCTGACAGAGGACCAGATAACCCTTGTGCAGGACAGTTTCCGCCAGCTGCGCGACGAACTGGAGCCGCGCTCCAAAGGGTTATACAAACGTCTATTCGCCCTGAAACCGGCGCTACGAAAACTGTTTCACGGCCCGATAGAGGATCAGGCCATGCACTATATGACCACGCTGGGCGTGATCGTTGACAATCTGGGCGATAGCGATGTGCTGACGGAACGCTACACCGAACTGGCCGAGCAACACAAAATGACCGGCATTTCCCGCGCCGATTTCGAGGTGATGGAAGAGGCCCTGATAGGCACCCTGCGCGAAAATCTGGGCGAGGATTTCACCGACGAGATGGAAGAAGCCTGGACCCAGGCCTATCGCGAGTTGGCCGAAGAGATGATGGAGGTCGGCGGGATCGTCTAGGGTAAAACCCCGCAGCCCGCGCCCTTTGCGGTTTTGCTTGACCTTGACCGCAGAATCCCCTATTGCAACCCCGACTTCCGGAAGGTTTGAAACTTCCGGTCCTGCACATATGTCAGGATCGCCCCCCGTCAGCGCGTTGCGCCCACGGGGGCAATCGTGGTTTGAGGTTTGCCCAAGGGGGGCATTGATATGTTCGAGAATCTATCCGAGCGCCTTGGCGGCGTCTTTGACAAGCTGACCAAACAGGGTGCCTTGTCGGATGCGGATGTGGCAACGGCCCTGCGTGAGGTCCGCGTCGCCCTGCTGGAGGCCGACGTATCCCTGCCGGTGGCGCGCGATTTCGTCAAGGCCGTGCAGGAAAAGGCCACCGGACAGGCGGTTACCAGATCGGTAACGCCGGGCCAGCAGGTTGTGAAAATCGTCAACGACGAGCTGGTGGCGATGCTGTCGGGCGACGATGCCGGCGCCGGCCAGCTGAAGGTGGACAATCCCCCCGCGCCGATCCTGATGGTGGGTTTGCAGGGCTCGGGTAAAACCACGACAACGGCCAAGCTGGCGAAGCGGCTGAAGGAAAAACAGAACAAACGGGTGCTGATGGCCAGCCTCGATATCTATCGTCCGGCCGCCATGCAGCAGTTGCAGGTGCTGGGCGCACAAATCGGGGTGGACACCCTGCCGATCATGGAGGGGCAAAGCGCCGTCCAGATCGCCAAGCGGGCCAAGCAACAGGCAACATTGGGCGGCTATGACGTCTACCTGCTGGATACCGCCGGCCGTCTGCACATCGACGAAGTGCTGATGGACGAGGTGCAGGCCGTGCGCGATGCCACCAACCCGCGCGAAACCCTGCTGGTGGTGGACGGGCTGACCGGTCAGGACGCGGTGAATGTGGCCGAACAGTTCGACGGGCAGATCGGCATTTCCGGCGTGGTCCTGACCCGTATGGACGGCGACGGGCGCGGCGGGGCGGCCCTGTCGATGCGCGCTGTCACCGGCAAGCCGATCAAGTTTGTCGGCCTCGGGGAAAAAATGGACGCGCTGGAGGAATTCGACCCCTCGCGTATTGCCGGCCGCATCCTT
This sequence comes from Paracoccaceae bacterium, assembly GCA_027080755.1. Lineage (GTDB taxonomy): Bacteria > Pseudomonadota > Alphaproteobacteria > Rhodobacterales > Rhodobacteraceae > NORP23. The sequence continues at coordinate 792 of JALWQC010000014.1, read as the reverse complement.
GGCATGGGCGATATCGTCGGGCTGGTGGAAAAGGCGCAGGAAACCATAGAGGCCGAGCAGGCCGAGCGCATGATGAAGCGCATGATGAAGGGTCAGTTCAACATGAACGACCTGCGCAACCAGCTGGAACAGATGCAGAAAATGGGCGGCATGTCCGGCCTGATGGGCATGATGCCGGGCATGGGCAAGATGCAGAAACAGCTGGACGCCGCCGGTATGGATGACAAGGTCATCGCCCGCCAGATCGCCCTGATCCAGTCCATGACCAAACGCGAGCGCGCCAACCCGCAAATCATGCAGGCCAGCCGCAAGAAGCGCGTGGCCAAGGGCGCGGGGATGGAGGTCTCGGACCTCAACAAACTGCTGAAAATGCAGCGCCAGATGGGCGACATGATGAAAAAGATGGGTAAAATGGGCAAAAAGGGCCTGATGCGTCAGGGCCTCGGCGCACTGATGGGCAAGGGCGGCATGCCCGCCGGTGGCCCGGGTGCAGCCCTGCCCCCGGGCATGGGCGCAGGCGCCATGCAGCCCGGTTTCGGCCAGCAGGGTGGCGCCGAGATCCCCGCAGGGCTTAGCGGTCTGGGGAAAAAGAAATGACACCCGACCAGATCAAGGCCGCCGAAATTCTGGCCGAGCATCGCGAAAGCATCGACAGGCTGGATTCCATCCTGATCTACACGCTGGGCGAGCGGTTCAAGCACACGCAGGCCGTGGGCAAGCTGAAGGCGGCGCACGACCTGCCCCCCAGCGACCCCGCCCGCGAGGCCACGCAGATCGCGCGGCTGGAAGAAC
>JALWQC010000013.1 GCA_027080755.1 Paracoccaceae bacterium | reverse complement strand
GAATATATCCACCGCGATACAACCGGCTGGTTTGCCAGCAACGGCAACGGGATCAATCCGGTTTTTGACGCGGTCCAGCTGCGGCTGGGGATGGACTTCTGATCCCTCCGCACCCCTTGCCCTCTGCCCGGCGGGCAGGGGCCAGGTCTACGCCCTACAGCAGCTCCTGCTCGCGGTTCAGGCGGCGGGCGAGCGGGGCGATGGTCAGGCCTTGCACGATGATGGAAAACAGCACCACGATATAGGTGGCGGTCAGGATCACCGGTTTCCATTCGCTGTCGGGCAGGGACAGGGCCAGCGCCACGGAGATGCCCCCCTTCAGCCCGCCCCATGTCATGATCGGCACCACGTCGCGGCCGAATTTGCGCCAGCGTGACAGAAACAGCACCGGCACGAAGACCGCCGCCAGACGCGCCACCAGCGACAACCCGATCGCCCCGATCCCGGTCCAGAGCGCATCGAGGGAAAAGGCGACGGCAAAGACCTCTACCCCGATCAGCAGGAACAGTACGGCGTTCAGGATTTCGTCCACCAGTTCCCAGAAGGCGTTGACGTATTTGCGGGTTTGTTCCGACATGCCGTATTTGGTCCCGACCTCGCCGATGAACAGGCCGGCGACCACGGCCATGATCGGGCCGGAGACGCCGATATAGACCGCCAGTTCATAGCCCCCGAAGGCCAGCCCCAGGGATATCAGCACCTCCAGCGGGTAGTCGTCGATCCGTTTCATCACCTGAAAGGTCATCCAGCCCAGGACCGCCCCCAGAAGGACGCCGCCAAGGGCCTCTTTGCCGAACAGTTCCAGCGCGCCGAGGATCCCCTCGCCGTGGCTTTCGCCGTGGGGCCAGGCCAGCCCGACCAGAAACAGGAACACCACATAGCCCACACCGTCGTTGAACAGGCTTTCCCCCGCGATCTGCGTTTCAAGGGATTTGCGCAGGTTGGCCTCGCGCAGGACGCCCAGCACGGCGACGGGGTCGGTGGGGGAAATCAGCGCCCCGAACACCAGCGCCACCAGCAGCGGCGCCCCGACCAGATACATAAAGCCCAGACCGGCCACCGCGGCGGAAATCCCCACCCCCAGCGTCGCCATCAGGGCCACGGTCCAGGCCTGCTCGCGCAGGTCCTCTATCTTGACGTGCAGCGCGCCGGCAAACAGCAGCAGGCCCAGCATGCCCTCCAGCAGGGAACTGGAGAATTCGATATCCTCGACCACCGTGCGCATGGCCGTGGTGATCCCGATAGAGGGCATCAGGAAATCCAGCCCCATCGCCGCCAGCGAGGCCCCCAGCGCCACCACCAGAATCCCGATAGAGGGCGGCAACCGCAAGAACAGGTAATTGATGGCCCCGAAGGCCCCGGCCAGCACGATCAACAGGGCCGCGATTTGTAAAACAGTCATAATATTCCCCTTTGTCCGCTTGATAGCACAGGGGCGCCAAAAAGGAAGGGGGCGGATGTGGCGGAAAGAGGGGGGTGCCGGCGCGGGAATCTTCGAAATTTACTCTATCTGGAGTATAGCCAATATCGGGAAAGGCGTTAGCCTTTTCGGTTCAACCGAATCTATATTGATGGAGTTCCCATGTCACATAATCTTAGAAATACTGTAATTGCTGCGGGCGTTGCCGCCCTTGGAACGCTGGGCGCGGCGGGCGCCTCGGCGCAGGAATTTACCGGCGGGCTGACGGCCTATGTCCTGACCCCGTTCCATTCCGAAGGCCAGACAACGGGCTTTGGCATGACGGTCGCCCCTTCCGCCTGGATCGGCTATGAACGCGCGGACGGGCTGGGATTTCGGGCCAGCTATTTCGGGGTGGATGCCAAGGGGCCGACCACCTCGCGCTATGACCGCATCGTTATGACCACCGTTGATCTGGAGGTTACCAACAGCTTCACGCTCGGCACGCAGACGGACGCCACTTTTTCCGGCGGTCTGCGCTATGCCCACTACCGCGAAGAAGATGGCGCGGGCCCTGGATATCTCGAATTTCCGGCCGCCTACGGTCTGACCGCCGGACTGGAGCTGAAGCGCGGCATTACCGATAACCTCAGCCTGTTCGGCAAAGGGAAAGGGGCGTTTTTGTTTGCGCCTAATATGATCGAGAACGGGAATCCTTCGGGGGCCTATACTTTCAGCACGGGCGAGATAGAGGGCGGGCTGGAATACCGTCGTGCCTATGGGGCCGGTAGCGAATTTTATGCCCGTCTCGGGATGACCGCCCAGATATGGAACGGTGTCAGCGATAACGATTCCGAGGATACCGGCATGGCCGGTGGTTTGCTGGAACTCGGCATAACCTTCTGACCGGCGCATTGGCCAAAAGAAAAGGGCGTCCCGCGGGGCGCCCTTTGTGGTTTGTCTGTGTGGTTGGCCTAGTTGCCGGCCGGTGCCGTATCGGCGGGGGC
>JALWQC010000012.1 GCA_027080755.1 Paracoccaceae bacterium | reverse complement strand
CGACAGCACGGCCTCGCCACGGGCATTTTCAACGCGCTCGAGGAATACCTCGACGGTGTCTCCAACCTCGATTTCGGCCGGCTGGCCGGGCATTGCGAATTCTTTAAGGTCGACACGGCCTTCCATTTTGTAGCCGATGTCGATGATGGCCTGTCCGGCTTCGATTGCGATGACAGTGCCTTTAACTACGGAACCCTCTTCGGGGGTTTCCAGTTCGAAGCTTTCATTAAGAAGGGCTTCAAAATCTTCCATGGATACGGAAGCTGACATATGGATAGTCTCCTAACAGTGTGTTTTACGGGCCAGGCGGTTGGTTCCGCCGGTCTTTCGGTTAATGGGTCATGAAGCGGTTTTTGCAACGACAAGAAGGGACGAAAACCTTCGCCCCTATCCGATTCGTTTTTGTATCAGCGCGACCGCCTCGGCAACGGCTGCGTCTATAGACAATTTTGTCGTATCAAGCAAGAGCGCATCCTCCGCCGCCTTCATCGGGGCGGTATCGCGCCCTGCGTCGCGGGCGTCGCGCGCGGCCAGATCGGCCAGAACCTTTTCGAAGGTCAGCGAGGGGTTCTTTTCCTGCAACTCCAGCAGGCGGCGTTTTGCCCGCACCTCGTCGCTGGCGGTGACGAAGATTTTCACCTCGGCCTGCGGGCAGATCACGGTGCCGATATCGCGCCCGTCCAGCACCGCACCCCCTTCGCGCCGCGCGAAGGTTTTCTGGAAATCCAGCAGGGCGGCGCGCACCTCGGGGATGGCCGCGACCTTGCTGGCGGCCTGTCCGGCCATGGTGCTGCGCAAATCATCACGCCCCAGATCGGTTTCCGACAGGGTGGCGGCAATGCGGGCGGCGACCTGCGGATCAATCACCCCGCGCCCGATTTCCAGCGCCTTGATGCCCACCGCGCGATACAGCAGGCCGGTGTCGAGATAGCCAAAGCCGAAGTGCTTTGCCACCGCGCGGCCGATCGTGCCTTTGCCGGCGGCTGCGGGACCGTCTAGGGCGACTGTGAATTTCATGGCACCACCGTTGTCAGTTCGGGATCATCCTGCGCCGCCTGCGGCAGAGCATCGCAAATATCGTAATAATCGCCCTTGTCGGCAACAAAAATATGCCCCGCCAGCGTCAGGCCGGTTTTGCCGTCCAGCGTGCCGGCAAAGATCGACATATTCGCCCCGCCCCCGTCCCAGAACAGGTTGGAGCCACAAACCCCGCAAAACCCGCGCCGCGCGTGGCCGGAGGAACGATACCACGTCACCTGCCCCGTGATCCCGATATCCCCGCGACGGGCCGAGGTGGCCGCCACATGGTGGCCCGAGGTCTTGCGGCACTGCACACAATGGCAGGCCACCACCGGACGCAGCGGACCATCCACCCGATAGGTCACGGCCCCGCACAGGCAGCCGCCGGTCATGCGTTGTCCTTGCGGAACGAGGCCCCCAGCCGCTCCATCAGCGGCAGGAAGTCGGGGAAGCTGGTTTCAATCGCGCCGGCGTCGTCGATTTTCACCGGTTTTTGCGCCGCCATGCCAAGACACAGGAAGCTCATGGCGATGCGGTGGTCCAGATGGGTTTTGCAGACCCCGCCGCCGGGGATTTCGCCCGTGCCGTGGACGATCAGGAAATCCGCGCCCTCTTCGATGGTGACGCCGTTGGCCTCCAGCCCGCGGGCCATGGCGTCTATGCGGTCGCTTTCCTTGACGCGCAGTTCCTTGATACCGCGCATGACAGTCGCCCCTTGGGCGGTGGCGGCCAGAACCGCAAGGATCGGGTATTCGTCGATCATGCTGGCGGCGCGCTCGGGGGGGACCTCTACCCCTTTCAGCGGGCTGTGCCGGACCCGCAGGTCGGCCACGGGTTCACCCCCCTCCAGCCGTTCGTTTTCAAAGGTGATGTCGGCGCCCATTTCCCGCAACGTGGTAAACAGGCCGTTGCGGGTCGGGTTCTGGCCGATACCGGGGACCAGCACGTCGGACCCTTCGACCAGCAGCGCCGCGACAACCGGAAACGCGGCCGAGCTGGGATCGCGCGGCACGCTGATGGTCTGGCCGCGCAGTTCCGGCTGGCCGGTCAGGGTTATCACGCGGCCTTCGTCGGTAATTTCGCTGCGGATCCCGGCGCCGAAACCGGCCAGCATGCGTTCGGTGTGGTCGCGGGTGGCCTCTTGTTCCACAACGACCGTGTCGCCGCGCACGTTCAGCCCCGCCAGCAGCACCGCCGATTTCACCTGCGCCGAGGGCATCGGCGTGTGGTAAACCACCGGCACCGGATCGCCCGCGCCGACCAGCGTCAGCGGCAACCGCCCGCCGGAACGCCCAAAGGCCACCGCCCCGAACAGCGCCAGCGGATCGGGGATCCGCCCCATCGGCCGCGACCGCAGGGAGGCATCGCCGGTAAAGGTGGCCGTAACC
>JALWQC010000011.1 GCA_027080755.1 Paracoccaceae bacterium | reverse complement strand
AGCAACAGCACCGCCTTGTCGTCCATTAACCAGGTTTTCACCTTCTCCAGCCCCGCAATTGCGCGACCGGCCTTGCGGCCCATCGACAACATGTCGATCACCCGGCGCGCCAACTGGCGTTCCACCTGGTCAGACAGATCCGCGGGGGCCTCTGCCGGCCGTTTGGCGGCGCGGGCAAACAGGCCCTTTTGCACCGCCTCGTCGATTTTGGCGCGCTCTGCCGTTACCCAGATCCCGCGACCGGGCAGCTTTTCCAGAACATCCGGCACAACCTGCCCGTCAGGGCCGATCACGAAACGCATCAGGCCGGATTTCGGCGCGGAGTCCCGCGTGACGATGCAGCGCCTTTCGGCAGCGGCAGTATCCGGTTTTTTCCAATGCACTTCGTTCACGATCGATTCCCTTCACAGCCCTTATATCAGGCTTCGGCCTCTGTTGCGGTTTCGCCTTCTTCAGCGTTCGCTGCTTCCTCGTCCTCGGCCAGCTGTTCCTCGGTCACCCAGCCCAGCGCCAGACGGGCGTTCATGATCAGGGCCTGGGCCTCTTCCAGTCCGACGTCGAATTTTTCCAGCAGGCCTTCGTCTTTCACCCGCTTGCCATCAACCGTAGTGTAGCCGCCGGCCAGTTCCCAGTCCGCACAAGTGGCGAAATCCTCGAGCGTCTTGATCCCGTCCTCGGCCAGGGCCTCGAACATCTGCGGGGTCAGACCCTCGTAATCGAACAGGCTTTGCTCAACGCCCAGTTCCTTGGCACGCTCGATCGCCTTGGCGTTCATCTCGTCCAGCGATTCACGGGCGCGGGCCTGCAATTCCTCGGCTGTGGATTCCTCGAAACCGTCAATGGACAGGATTTCGTCGATGTCGATATAGGCAACCTCTTCCAGCGTTGCGAACCCTTCCGAGACCAGCAGCTGCGCCACCATTTCATCCACGTTCATCGTATCCATGAACAGTTTGGTGCGCTCGGCGAATTCGGCCTGACGGCGTTCGGATTCCTCGGCCTCGGTCATGATGTCGATGTCCAGACCGGTGATCTGGCTGGCCAGACGCACATTCTGGCCGCGACGGCCAATCGCCAGCGACAGCTGGTCCTCGGGGACGACAACCTCTACCCGGTCGGCGTCCTCGTCGATCACCACCTTGGAAACCTCGGCCGGCTGCAAGGCGTTCACAAGGAAGGTTGCGGCGTCCTCGTTCCACGGGATGATGTCGATTTTCTCGCCCTGAAGCTCGTTAACCACGGCCTGCACGCGCGAGCCGCGCATACCGACACAGGCCCCGACCGGATCGATGGAGTTGTCATAGGAAATCACACCGATTTTCGCGCGCGACCCGGGATCGCGGGCAACGGCCTTGATTTCGATAATCCCGTCGTAAATTTCCGGCACTTCCATTTTGAACAGCTCGGCCAGGAATTCCGGCGCGGTGCGGCTCAGGAAAATCTGCGGGCCGCGAACCTCGGAGCGCACGTCCTTGATATAGGCGCGCACGCGGTCGCCGGTGCGGAAGGTTTCGCGGTTGATCAACTGGTCGCGGCGCAGAACGGCCTCTCCACGGCCCATATCGACGATGACATTGCCGTATTCCACCCGCTTGACAGAGCCGTTGATGATCTCGCCGACGCGGTCCTTGAATTCCTCGTACTGGCGCTCGCGCTCGGCCTCGCGGACCTTCTGCATGATGACCTGCTTGGCCGACTGGGCCGCGATACGGCCGAAATCCATCGGCGGCAGCGGGTCCACCAGAACAGAGCCGATCTCGGCGTTCGGGTCAATCTCGCGCGCGGCTTCCAGTGTCAGCTCGGTAAAGTCGTTTTCCACCTCTTCAACCACGGTGCGGTTGCGGGTCATGGTCAGTTCGCCGGTTTTGCGGTCGATATGGGCGCGGATGTCGTATTCCGCCCCGTAGCGCGAGCGCGCGGCCTTCCCGAGGCTTTCTTCCATCGCCGCAATCACCAGATCGGGGTCGATCAGTTTTTCGCGCGCAACAGCGTCCGCGATCTGCAACAACTCCAGCCGGTTTGCACTGGTAATAGCCATGATTTATTCCTCTTGTGTGGCGGTATCGTCTACCGTTTCAATATCGTCAATTTCGGTGCCGTCGGCCGCAGCCCCCTTGCGGGCCTTCAATGCCTCGGCGATCAGTTCGTCGGTCAGCAGCAGCTTTGCCTCGACCAGCCAGTCGAAATCGAGGCCGATCACGCCCTCGGGAATTTCCACCAGCACTTCGTTATCCTCGACCCCGCGCAGCGTGCCGTTGAACCGTTTGCGCCCGTCGATCAGTTCGCTGGTCAGCAGCTTGACCTCGTAACCGTCGAAAGTCTCGAAATCCTTCAGACGGGTCAGCGGGCGGTCGATGCCGGGGGTCGAAACCTCCAGCGCGTATTCGCCTTCGATCGGGTCCTCCACATCCAGCGTGGCAGACAGCGCGCGCGAAATATCGGCGCAGTCGTCCACGTTGATATTCCCGTCGGGACGGTCGCACATCACTTGCAGGGTCAGGCTTTTCCCCGACATCAGGCGCAGGCGCACCAGTTCAAACCCCATATCTTCGATGACGGGGGTAACAATTTCCGCCAGACGAACGTCAATGGCAGCTTTGGCAATAAGGTCGGACATGGTTCTCCAGACACAAAAAAACGGGCGTGCGGCCCGTCGAAAAATCCGATGGAAGACCGGGTTTGGACCCCAGTCTTGCCGCTGTTAAAGGCCATATACGCCCCTTGCCGCCGGATTGCAAGGCCTATCGCGGATCAAGACCGGCAAAGAACAGGGTTTCCAGAAAATGGCTGGCGGTTGTGATCGGATCCGGGTCGCGATCCCCCAGCACCGCCCCGACCTGCACGGCAAAATCGGCGTAATGCTGCGTGGTGGCCCAGATGGCAAACAACAGGTGATAGGGATCGACCGGCGCCAGCTTCCCCGCGTCCATCCAGCCTTGCAGGATCTGCGTCTTTTCCGCGACCATCGTTTTGAGCGGCCCGCCCAGTTCGTCCAGCAGGCGCGGCGCACCGTTCAGGATTTCATTGGCAAAAAGCCGGCTTTCGCGTGGATAGGATCGGGAAAATTCCAGTTTGGCGCGGATATAATCCATTATTTGCGTATGCGGATCGCCCTCGGCGGACAGGCGTTCCAGCGGCTCCAGCCAGGTTTCCAGAAGCCGGTTAAGAAGGGTGTGATAGATGGCCTCTTTGCCGGGGAAATAATACAGCATGTTCGGCTTGGACAGCCCGGCCACCTTGGCGATCCGGTCCAGAGTCGCGCCGCGGAACCCGTTTTCGGAAAACACCTGCAAGGCGGCATCCAGAATGACTTCGCGTTTCTCGCGCTGGATCCGCGTGTTTTTACCTGTCAAAATACTATTCCCTTTTTCGGCAACTCTAAGGGGAGCAGAGGGCAAGTTCAATCGGACTTTGGCAAATGGCGCACCAGCTCTATATTATGTTTCCAGTCCTCGTGGAAATGTTCCGCATCCCCGTAGTCGGAAAACTGCCAGTAATGGGTGTGGTAGCTGGCCACGCGGCCGGCATGTTTTATCGGGCACCAGTAGGCCTCTGTGCGGGCGGCCACCTCGGAGGCAAAGGCCAGCAGTCCGTTGCCATAGCCGCAATAGACGCAGTTCAGTTTCTGCAGCAGGTTCAGATAGGCCAGATGGTGCCGGTCGATAACGATATAGTCCGACCGCCGCACCTTGGGGATGCGATAGACCGGAAAACAGACGGCCTGATAGATCACCACCGCCAGATCGAGAATCACGAACGGCACGATCAGCGCATAGATCACGGGGGCTGTCAGCACCGTCAGGATCCCCGCCCCGCTGACATAGCGCCATAGCCCGACCTTGAAGGGCCGCTGCCATTTGATCGCCTCGGCCCTGAATTTCACCTTGCGCTTTTCATAGGAATAGCGGAATTCCGCCGCCTTGCCGCTGACCGCATCGGACATTTCCGTCTGTAGCGCATCGAGTCGTTCCCGCAGGGATTTCACGGTATTCGGCATGGCCTATCCTCCTGTCTGTGTCGGCGGGCAGGGTATTGGCAAACTACATGTGGATCAAGCCAAGGGCATCGCGCCGGAAATAGCGCCAGTTCATCAAAACCGCCGCCACGGCCAGCCCCAGCGCAAGCCCGCCCCAGACGCCCATGCCGCCAAATCCGGCAACAAAGGCCAGCACATAGGCCGCCGGCACCCCGACACCCCAATAGCTGAACATGGCGATAAACATCGGCACGCGCGTATCCTTCAGCGCCCGCAACAGCCCCGCCCCCATGACCTGCAGGGTATCGACAATCTGGAAAGCGGCCGAGATCGCCAGTAGCGGCATCCCGTAGGCAATAATCGCCGCCGCATCCGGGTTGTCTGCGTCAAGGTATAGCGAAATCAGCGGGCGCGGGAACAGGATGAACATCGTGGCGGAAAACACGGCAAAGCCGAGGCCCAGCAGGATCACCGTCCAGCCCGCACGCTCCACCCCCAAGGGGTCCTTGCGCCCGATCGCGCGCCCCAGACGCACTGTCCCGACCTGCGAGAAGCTGAGCGGAATCATAAAGGTGATAGAGGAAAGCTGCAGCACAATCCCGTGCGCCGCCAGCGGAATAACCCCGATCCAGCCCATCATGATGGAGGCCACGGAAAACAGCCCCACCTCGGCCAGAATGGTCAGGCTGATGGGCAGGCCCAGACGGAACACCTCGCGCAGGGCCTCCCAATCGGGGCGCCAGAAACGCACGAAGATTTCATGCTCGCGCACGCCCTTGCGGAAATGGACGAAGGCCATCAGAACCGCCGCCGACAGGATATTTGTCCCCAGACTGGCCAGCGCCGCCCCCGACAGCCCCATTGCCGGCGCCCCGAAATGCCCGAAAATAAACGCATAGTTCAGCAGCCCGTTCACCCCCACGGCCGCCATCGTAACCCACATCACAATCTGGATGCGTTCCAGCGCCGACAGATAGGACCGCAAAACCGAAACGATCAGCACCGGAAAAAGCGACCATTGCACGATGCGCACATAGTCCTGCGCCAGCGCCGCCAGTTCCGGCTTCTGCCCGATGGCCAGCAGGATCGCGCCCGTGTTCCACAGCACCGGCATCATCAACACCCCGTAGGCCGTCACCACCCAGAACCCCATGCGCACCGCACGGCGCAGGCTGCGCTCGTCCCCCTGTCCGGCTGCCTGTGCCGCCAGCGGCATCACCGCCTGCGCCAGCCCGAAGCCGACCACCAGCACCATGAAAAACACTGTCGTTGCCAGAACCGAGGCCGCCAGCGTCTGCGCCCCCAGCCAGCCCAGCATCATCGTATCAACAAAACTGATCCCCATTTGCGCCATCTGCGTGCCGATCAACGGCAGACCCAGCGCCAGCGTGGCGCGCAAATGCGCGGGCCAGCTGTTGTCCTGCGCCGGCGGGCGCGGGGGGGAAACGGTTGTTGTCATGAATCACCTTGATAGGCCCGGCAAATTCCGGGAGTTTGGCAAAAGCTATCACAATCGCGCGCACAGACCAGAGAAAACCGCGCCCCGCCCTTGTGATGGCGCGACGTCATGGCAGGGCGTAGACCTGCAATCGGCCAAACTGGTGGCTTGCGGTTTACAGGTCTACGCCCTAGTCTCGGCCGAAATTTCGCCCGAGGTCCCGATGCCCCTGCTCCGCACCCTTTCCGTTGCCCTTGTGGTTTTCCTGCTCGACCGCGCCAGCAAATGGGCCGTGGTAGAGGCCATGGATCTGGCCCTGCGCCAGACAATAGAGGTCTACCCCCCCTATCTGACCTTTTCGATGGCCTGGAACCGGGGCATCAATTTCGGCCTGCTGGACGGGGAAACGGACATGGCGCGCTATCTGCTGATCGGCGTGGCGCTGCTGATCGTGGCCGGCCTGCTGGTCTGGGTGCGCAACAAGGGCGGCTGGATCATCCCGCTGTCGGCCGGTCTGGTCATCGGCGGGGCGCTGGGCAATGTGCTGGACCGGTTTATCTACGGGGCCGTGGCCGATTTCCTGAACATGTCCTGCTGCGGCATCGCCAACCCCTATGCCTTCAATGTGGCGGATGTGGCGATTTTTGCCGGCGCGCTGGGGCTTATCCTGTTTGGCGACAAAAAACCGTCATAAGTTTCGCGTGGCAGAATCGCCTGATCCTGTGCTACAAATAGTGGCATGAACGCACATAACCACAATATACCCGAAGGGCGCCGCCCGATCCGCCAGCTTGACGATGCGGCCGCGAACCGTATTGCCGCGGGCGAGGTTGTGGAACGTCCGGCCTCGGCTATCAAGGAACTGGTGGAAAACGCACTGGATGCGGGGGCCTCGCGGATTGATGTGGCCTATGCCGACGGCGGCAAAACCCTGCTGCGCGTTACCGACGACGGGCACGGGATTCCGGCCGATGAACTGCCGCTGGCCCTGTCACGCCATGCCACCTCGAAAATCGACGGCTCGGACCTGCTGAATATCCATTCTTTCGGCTTCCGCGGCGAGGCGCTGCCCTCGCTCGGGGCGGTCGGACGGCTGACGATCACCTCGCGGTTTGACGGCGCGCGCGAGGGGGCGCGCATCACCGTGAACGGCGGCGTCCTTGGCCCGGTAGAACCCGCCGCCCTGACCAAAGGCACAGTGGTAGAGCTGCGTAACCTGTTCCATGCCACCCCCGCACGCCTGAAATTCCTGCGCACCGACCGCGCCGAGGCCGGCGCCATTGCCGATGTCGTCAAACGTCTGGCCATGGCGGAACCCCACGTCGGCTTTACCCTGCGCGATGTCAGCGGTGGCGGCGAGGGCAAGGTGAAATTCCGCGCCGACCCGGAAACCGGCGATATGTTCGACGCGCTGCAAGGGCGCCTGCGCACCATCCTCGGGCCCGATTTCACTGCCAACGCCATGCGCATCGATGCCGAACGTGAAGGCTATCGCCTGAGCGGATACGCGGCCCTGCCGACCTATTCGCGCGGCGCGGCGGTGGCGCAGTTCTTTTTCGTCAACGGCCGGCCGGTGCGCGACAAGCTGCTGATCGGGGCGCTGCGCGGGGCCTATTCCGATTTCCTCAGCCGCGACCGCCACCCCGCCGTGGCCCTGTTCGTGTCCTGCGATCCCGAACTGGTCGATGTCAACGTCCACCCCGCCAAGGCAGAGGTCCGCTTTCGCGAACCCGGCCTGGCGCGCGGGCTGGTGGTTTCCGCCCTGAAACACGCATTGGCCGAGGCGGGGCATCGCGCCTCCAGCACGGTTGCGGATGCGACTCTCGGGGCCATGCGCCCGCAAATGCCGCACGCCCCCGTCTACCAAATGGACCGCCCCTCGCAATCCGCCCTGCGCAGCAGTTACCAGCTGCAACAACCCACCTATGAGCCGCAGGGATTTGCGGAATTCCCCCCCTCGGGGCGGGTCGAAGAGGTCATCGAACAGGATTTCGAGGATCTGCCGCTGGGGGCCGCGCGGGCGCAACTGCACGAAAACTATATCGTCGCCCAGACCCGCGACGGGATGATTCTGGTGGATGCCCATGCGGCGCACGAGCGGCTGAACTATGAACGCCTGAAAAGCCGGATGGCGGATAACGGCGTGCCGGCACAGGCGCTGCTGATCCCCGAGATCGTGGAAATGTCCCCCGATGATATTGCCCGCCTGCTGGCCGCCGCCCCGGATCTTGCCCCGCTGGGGCTAACCATAGAACCCTTCGGCGGCAATGCCGTCTGCGTGCGCGAAACCCCCGCCATTCTGGGCGAGGTGGACGCTGCCGGCATGATCCGCGACATCGCCGACGAACTGGCCGACCTTGGCCAGACCCAGACCGTCAAGGACCGGATAGAGGCAATCCTCTCGCGCATCGCCTGTCACGGATCCATCCGCACGGGGCGACGCATGTCGGCGCCGGAAATGAACGCCCTGCTGCGCGAGATGGAGGCCACCCCCTATTCGGGCCAGTGCAACCACGGACGCCCCACCTATGTGGAACTGAAAATGACTGACATCGAACGCCTGTTCGGGCGTAGCTGAAAGGCCAGAAAATGACCCATCCCGCGCTTCCCGACCATCCGCTCCGCTACGAGCTGAACAACGAGCTGCACGCCCGCCCGTTCCCCGAACTGAAGGCGCCGTGCCGGGCGGCCTATATCGTGATCAAGCTGCCGGAAAAGGCCGTGGAACGGGACCGCCAGAAAGACCGCGACCACCTGATCGCCCTGCTGGACCGCTACGGCGCGCCCCATCCGGCCCCGGATGCGGACCACTATACCGGCAAGATCGGGCGCAGCGTCCTGAAATGGGAAATGCACACGGAATTCATGAGCTATACGATTTTCTCGGATTCCGTGGCCGATATTCCCTTTAACGGCACGGTGTTTTCCATATTCCCCCGCGACTGGCTGGCCGCGGCCCCGGGGAATATCCTGACCTCGGCGATTGTGCGCATAGAGCGGGCGGAAAACGATGCCGACATCCAGAAAATTATCGACACGAAGTTTCCCCAATGGTTCGTCCCCGACAACCTGACCGTCTCGCGCGTCGCCGATGACGAGGCCATCGTGGCCGCCGATTTCCGGATCGACGAAAACGGCCACGTGCGCTTTGCCATTCTGGCGCGCCCCGACATCAGCCCGCGCCGTCTGGGGCGCACCGTGCAACGCCTGCTGGAAATCGAAACCTATAAAACCGCCTCCATGCTGACACTTCCGATTGCCCGGCGGGTGTCGCGGCAGGTCTCGCGGATGGATCGGGAACTGACCTCTATCGTGCAGCAAATGGCCGAGGATGCCGACAACAGCCAGCCCGACTCGCTGCACCGGTTGTTGCAGATGGCGGCCGATATCGAATATCTGGTGTCCTCCACCGCCTTCCGTTTCGGCGCGGCCGAGGCCTATGCCGCCATCGTGGACCAGCGCATCCAGATGCTGCGCGAAACCCGTGTGCAGGGCAAGCAACTGCTGGGGGAATTCATGATGCGGCGTTACGATCCGGCGATGCGCACCTGCAGATCGGCCCAGGCCAGACTGGCGGATCTGTCCGTGCGCGCGGAACGGGCCGCCAACCTGCTGCGCACCCGCGTCGATGTGGAGACCGAGGAACAGAACCACGAGGTCCTGAAACAGATGGACCGGCGCGCCGAATTGCAGCTGCGCCTGCAGGAAACCGTCGAGGGGCTGTCCGTCGTCGCCATCAGCTACTACGCCGTCAGTCTGGCCGGATACCTTCTGGCGCCGGTTGCCAAGCACTACGGTTACGAAAAAACCACCGTGCTGGCAGCCGTCACCCCGGTGATTTTGCTGATCGTCTATGCGGGCATGCGGCGCATCCACCACACGGTCAAACAGCTTAGCCAGACCAAACCCTGAGCGCCTGTTCGACGCTCCGGCGCGGGCGTTCCTTTATTTTGCCCTCGGCCGTGCCGATCACGATAAAGCAGGACAGATGTTCGTGGTCTTCCAGCCGGAAAGCCGCCCGCATGGCCCGGCTGCGCATTTTGCCCC
Organism: Paracoccaceae bacterium; assembly: GCA_027080755.1. Classification (GTDB taxonomy): domain Bacteria; phylum Pseudomonadota; class Alphaproteobacteria; order Rhodobacterales; family Rhodobacteraceae; genus NORP23. The sequence goes on along the minus strand of JALWQC010000011.1, from coordinate 189 downwards.
CCCCCGACGACCTTGGCATGATAGCCCAGCTCCTCTATCGCAAGCAGCACGTTTTGCAAGGCAGCGCCGGCGGACAGCCATTGTTCGGATTCCGGCACGATCCCGTTGTCCGCATCAATCCGCACCAGCAACGCCAGCAGGCACGGCCCGTTAAAGGACCGCTCGCGCGCGACGGTGCGTAGCTCGGGG
>JALWQC010000010.1 GCA_027080755.1 Paracoccaceae bacterium | reverse complement strand
GCGCCTTGCCCGCAGCCGCGTGAAATAGTCGAGCCGCTTTTTCAGCTCCCGTTCATGGCCGCGTTCCACGGGGGTGTAATAGACGCCGCGCCGCATGGATTCGGGGAAATAGTTCTGGCCGGAAAACCCGTCCTCGGCATCGTGGTCGTATTGGTAACCGTCGCCAAAGCCGTGGTCCTTCATCATCGCCGTCGGCGCATTCAGGATATGTTTGGGCGGCGGTTCCGAGCCGGTCTGCTTTGCCGCCGCCATTGCGTTTTTATAGGCCGCATAAGAGGCATTCGACTTCGGGGCCAGCGCCAGATACATCACCGCCTGCGCCAGCGCCAGCTCCCCCTCGGGGGAGCCGAGGCGCTCGTAGGTTTGCCAGGCGTCCAGACACAGGCGTTGTGCCTCGGGGTCGGCCAGCCCGATATCCTCTACCGCCATGCGGGTGATGCGGCGCGCCAGATACCGCGGATCTTCGCCGCCCTGCAACATGCGCGCCAGCCAGTAAAGCGCCGCATCCGGGTCCGAGCCGCGCACCGATTTGTGCAGCGCCGAGATCAGGTTGTAATGCTCTTCCCCCGATTTGTCGTATTTCGGCGCGCGGCGGCTAAGACGTTTGGCCAGCGCCTCGCGGCCGGTCTTGTCGGGCCATGTGAACACCTGTTCCAGCAGGTTCAACAAGGCGCGTCCGTCACCGTCGGCCATGTCGATCAGGGCCTCGCGCGCGTCGGGCGTGACCGGCAGGGGCTTGCCCATCTCTTTTTCCGCGCGCTGCACCAGCAATTCCAGATCCTTGGGCGACAGCCGTTCAAGGATCATCACCTGTGCGCGCGACAGCACCGCCGAGTTCAGCTCGAAACTGGGGTTTTCGGTGGTGGCCCCGACCAGAAGGATGGTGCCGTCCTCCATATGGGGCAGGAAACCGTCCTGCTGGGCCTTGTTGAAACGGTGGATCTCATCGACAAACAACAGCGTCCCCCTGCCATTCTGCCGGCGCAGTTTCGCGGCCTCGAACACCTTGCGCAGCTCCGGCATGCCGGTAAAAATCGCGCTGATCTGCACAAAGGCCAGATCGGTTTCATCCGCCAGCAGCCGCGCAATCGTGGTCTTGCCCACCCCCGGCGGCCCCCAGAGGATCAGCGAGGATAAATTGCCGTGCAGCAGCATTTGCCCCAGCGGCCCTTCCGGCCCCAGAATATGCTGTTGCCCGATCACCTCGTCCAGTGTGCGCGGGCGCAAACGGTCCGCCAGCGGGCGCGGGGCGGCATCGGGCAAGGCCTCGGGGTGTTGGTCGAAAAGGTCGCTCATATAAAGACCCTAGCGCGAATTGCGCCGGTGCAAAAGGGTCACTCTGCCGGAAGGGCAAAAATGACGATCAGGGCCAGAACCACGCTTAAAGCGGCAAACCAGACCTGCTGCACCAGCCGTTTACGCCCTGTTAGGGTTTTCCCTGCTACAACAAAGGCAATGATCGTTTGCATCATGTAGTAAAACGCAAAAGTGCGGGAGGCGATGGCGATGACCTGAAAGATATCGAACAGCCAGATCAGGGCGATGGAAAAGGCAATCAGCAGGGGATAGGCCAGGCGTTCGCGGATGCGTTTATGCGTCTCTTCCACCACCAGGCCACCGGCGCCGACCGTATCGGCAATGCCGGCGGAAAGCTGACTCATCAGCGCGGCGAAGACCAGCAGATAGGGCAGAACCGTGGCGACATGGCCGGTAATGCCGATGATCGCGGTTTCGTCCGGCTTGCCTGCGGGCAGGAACACAAGAACCGGCACCACAAGCGCCACGAAAACCAGATAGATCGCGGCACTGGACAGCTGCGCCCATTTCATCGTGCGCGCCCGCATCGGCGCCGGATAGGCTGCCCCCAGATAGCGCGAGGTTTCAAACCCCTGCACCACCAGCAACATCCCCCCCAGCATCCGCGCCCGGGTCCACAGGTCCGCATCGGCGGGGGTCAGCTCGGCGCTCCATTGGCCGGTGCCGAGGTTGTGCCAGAACAGCGCCGCCAAAAGGGCGATGATGATCGACAGTTTGATGGAAACGGAAATGGTTTCCACAAACTCCAGCCCGCGCAACCCGTGTACCAGCCCGATAATCCCGATGCTGGCCAGAATGCCAGTGGCCAGCAGATCCTCGTATCCCGCGGCGGTATAAGGCGTAAGCGACAGCGCGAAAGAGGCCAGCAAACGGATGTAGAACGCCACCGAAATCACATAGGCGACGGTCAGGGACAGGCTGGACAGACGGTTCGCCAGAAACAGGGTTTTCGGCCCCGTGTGGCTGGCTTCCAGCGGCTCCGCGTGGATGATGTTGAAACGCACGGCGTGGCCGATGGCATAGGCCAGCGCCACAATAAACCCCATCGCCACCAGCGCATAACTGCCCGCAACATCGGCCACGCCGTGCGTTTCAACAT
>JALWQC010000009.1 GCA_027080755.1 Paracoccaceae bacterium | reverse complement strand
GGTGTTTGGGCGCACCTTTGGCAAAATCCGTCACCACCATATCGATAAAATCGCCGACAGAATCGAAATCGGAATGGCTGCGCAGGGAAGCGTCGTGGCTAAGCTGCAGCAGCACCAGATGATAGATTGCCCCGCTGCGCAACAGCTTTCGCGTGCGCCAGCGCCGCTGCACCCCCTGAAAGGGCATAATCAGCAACCGGCGGATATATAACGCCAATTCCTGAAATACATTCACATCCCGATGGGAAATATAGTTGCGATAGGTCCAGTTCGGCAGCGCCATCAGGGCATGATAGGCAAAGCCGTAAAACGCATGGTGATAGATCGCACCCCATTGCACAGGCACCTCGGGCAGGTCCACGGGATGCGCGGCGACGGCCTGCGTAATTTGCCCCATGTCCAGCTGCAAAAGCGGCGAGTTCCCGTTGACCCCGCCGCGCTCGTACGTCACCCAGTAGGGGCGCAAATACCCTTCTTCGAAACAATGGACGGTGATGTTGTGGCGTGCGGCCAGCTGGCGGGCGGTCCGGTGCAGCGGCCGGCTGTCGCCATACAGCACGATATCCGTGACGTTGTGATCCAGCAGATAGCGTTCCAGAAACGCCGCCCATCCCGCAACCCGGCCCCGATAGGGCGTATACCCCAGCGCGCGGTGCCAGAAGACCCGATCCCCGAGGGTAAAGCCGATCCGCCCGACCCCGGCCCCCGTTGCCTGCAATTTGAGCCCGAGCTGGCGGAAAAACGGACCGTGGGGACCTTGTAAAAACAGAAATTCGCGCGTTTGAGGCAACAGACCATATCCGGTTTCAAAATATACCGTCTTTTACGCCACCGCGACGAAATGGGCAAATGCAATCGCAAACCCTTGCCCCGCAAGGCGCAGCACGTTACCACCATTTCCAGCACAACAAAGGATTCCGCTATGTTTACCGGCATTGTCAGCGACATCGGCACCGTGACCAAAACCGAAAACCGGGGCGACCTGCGCGCCCGCATCACCTGTTCCTATGATATGGAGGGGGTGGATATGGGCGCCTCTATCGCCTGTGACGGCGTGTGCCTGACCGTTATCGAAAAGGGGGCGGACTGGTTCGATGTGGATATTTCCGCCGAAACCCTGTCCAAAACCAATCTGGACGGCTGGCAGAACGGCAAGCGGATCAATCTGGAACGCCCGCTGAAACTGGGCGACGAGTTGGGCGGGCATATCGTTTCGGGGCATGTGGACGGGCTGGCCGAGATCATAGTCATGCAGGACGAGGGTGACAGCACCCGCGTCACCCTGCGCGCCCCGCATGCGCTGGCGAAATTCATTGCGCCCAAAGGCTCTGTCGCGCTGAACGGCACCTCGCTGACCGTGAACGAGGTGGACGGGGACACCTTCGGCATCAACTTCATCCCCCACACCAAAACCCACACCACATGGGGCGACGCAAAGCGCGGGGATATGGTTAATCTGGAAATAGACACGCTGGCGCGATATGTGGCGCGGCTGAACGAAATGCAGGGCTGAACATGGACTATTCCAACGAAATCTCCCCGATAGAAGACATCATCGAAGACGCCCGCAACGGCCGGATGTTCATCCTTGTCGATCACGAGGACCGCGAGAACGAGGGCGATCTGATCATCCCCGCGCAAATGGCCACCCCCGACGCCATCAACTTCATGGCCACCCACGGGCGCGGGCTGATCTGCCTGACCATGACCGGCGAACAGGTCGAACGGCTGGGCATTCCGATGATGACGACGACCAACGCCTCGCGTCACGAAACCCCGTTTACCGTCTCGATCGAGGCACGCGAGGGCGTGACCACCGGCATTTCCGCCCATGACCGCGCCCGCACCGTCGCCGTGGCCATCAACCCGCAGGTCCGCCCGCAGGATATCGCCACCCCGGGCCATGTCTTTCCGCTGCGCGCCCGCGCCGGCGGCGTGCTGGTGCGCGCCGGCCACACAGAGGCCGCAACCGATATTTCCCGCCTTGCGGGGCTGAACCCCTCGGGCGTGATTTGCGAGATCATGAAGGACGACGGCACCATGGCCCGCCTGCCCGATCTGGTGGAATTCGCCCGCAAGCACAATCTGAAAATCGGCACGATCTCGGACCTGATCGCCTATCGCCGCCGGCACGACAATCTGGTGCGCGAAAGCGATGTGCGGCCGGTAACCTCGGAATACGGCGGCGACTGGATGCTGCGGATTTTCACCGACGAAACCCGCGGCGCCGAACATATCGTCCTGACCAAGGGGGATATTTCCGACGGCAAACCGGTGCTGGTGCGCATGCACTGCATCAACCCGCTGGAGGACCTGCTGGCCCTGACCCCGGGGCGTGCCCATCAGGTGCCCGATGCGATGGAAATCATCGCCAAAGAGGGCCGCGGCGCCATCGTTTTGCTGCGCGACACAGAAATGAAAAT
>JALWQC010000008.1 GCA_027080755.1 Paracoccaceae bacterium | reverse complement strand
GGGGGGAATCTGGCGGAAACCGGCGCGGTTTCCTTCATGTTCGACCGCAAGGGGCTGGTGGTTTATCCGGCCTCTGCGGGGGATGCGGAAACCATCATGGACGCGGCAATCGAGGCCGGCGCCGACGATGTCGAAAGCTCCGAAGACGGGCATGATATCTATTGCGAGGCCACCGATCTGCACGAGGTATCCACCGCGCTGGAGGCCGTTCTGGGCGAATCCGAAAGCACCAAGCTGGTGTGGAAACCCCAAACCCTGACCGACTTGGATCTGGAAGGCGCGCAGAAAATCCTGCGTCTGATCGAGGCGCTGGAAGATGACGACGACGTGCAGACCGTCACCGCCAATTTCGAAATATCCGAAGACGTCGCCGCGCAGCTTTAAGCAGCGCAGACAAGCGGAAAGGGCGGCACCGGATGCCGCCCTTCTGGTTATTGATAAACCCAGCCGGTTTCGGCGCAGACGTTTACGTTGGAGGTTGTCAGGACATCGCCATCTGCAAATACGGCCTTGAAGTCATAGTTGCAGGCGCCGGTGCCATCGTCGAAATTCATGGTAAAGTATTTCCCCGACGGCAGAACGGAATTGCCCAGCTGATCCGGTCCCCAGCGGTTTTGTCCGGTGTTGGAGGCATAGAACTCCCGCATGGTCACACCGGTGTTGTTGGTGATATCCATGACCCGGTTATAATTCCCCAAGGCACTGGTTGTGGTGGAAACGGTATCGGCACAACCGGCAAGCGCGGCAAGGCCGACAAAGGCAAATGCAAGTTTATTCATTGGTATCCCCTTGTTTCTATATACTCTTTACGCCGCAATTGCCGAAATATGCCAATACGGTGCCCAAGGGTAACACAGTTTCGGAATAAGAAAATACCAAATCCGGTTTGCCTTATTGGAAAAGCTGTTTCAGAATGGCGTTTCCGGGACATAAAATTGCGCGAGGGCCACCATGACCGACAGACCGACGCTGACCATGGGGGTCGAGGAAGAATATCTGATCGTAGACAGGGAAACCCGCGATCTGGTGCAAACGCCGGATCCGGCCTTTCTGGCGGCCTGCAATGCGGCGCTGGGGGATCAGGTGACCGGCGAATATCTGCAGTGCCAGATAGAGATCGGCACCAAACCCCACCGGCAGGTGTCGGATGCCCGTGCCGAGCTTGTATCCTTGCGCAAGGGGGTGGCGGATGCGGCGGCGGCGTTTGGCTATGCGCCGATTGCGGCCTCTACCCATCCGTTTGCCAAATGGCGCGAGCAGACCCACACCCGCAAGGAGCGCTACGACGAATTGCGCAACGATCTGGGGCAGGCGGTGCGCCGGTTGCTGATTTGCGGCATGCACATCCACATCGGCATAGAGGACGAGGATCTGCGCATCGACCTGATGAACCAGATCACCTATTTCCTGCCCCATCTTCTGGCGCTGTCCACATCCTCGCCCTTTTGGGAGGGGGACGATACCGGCCTGGCCAGCTATCGTCTGACGGTGTTTGATGCCCTGCCGCGCACCGGTTTGCCGGATCAGCTAAGCTCCTATGGGGAATACCAGCGCCTTGTCGGGCAGTTGGTCAAGGCCGGTTGCATAGAGGATTCCAGCAAGATCTGGTGGGATATCCGCCCGTCCTCGAAATTCCCGACGGTGGAACAGCGGGTGACGGATGTGTGCAGTCTGGTCGATGATGCGGCGGCGATTGCGGCGGTTTATCAATCGCTTATGGCCTATTTATACCGGTTGAAATCGCAAAACCTGCGCTGGCGCATGTATCCCAACACCCTGATTGCGGAAAACCGCTGGCAGGCCCAGCGTCACGGCGCTACCGGCAAGCTGATCGATCAGGGGCGCGGGCAGATGGCCAGCATGGCCGATTTGATGGAGGAGCTGATAGAGATCCTGTCCCCCGAGGCCGAAATGCTGGGCTGCAAGGCCGAACTTCTGCACATCCGGCGCATCGCCCGCGAGGGCAGCTCGGCCGACCGTCAACGCGCCCGCTATCGCGCCGCTCTGGAAAACGGCGCCAGCGAACGCGAGGCCTGCGTCGCCGTTGTGGACGGGTTGATAGCGGAATTTACGGCCTAAAGCGTCTTTTTGTCCGCCGCCAGATACAGCCAGATATAGCCCCCGATCCCGGCCAGAAGCGAGGCCCCCAGAATACCGGTTTTGGCCATCAGCAGCAGCTCTTCCTGATCGCCAAAGGCCAGCTGCGCCACAAAGATCGACATGGTAAACCCGATCCCTGCCAGCAGCGAGGCGCCGGCAATCTGGCTAAAGCGGGTGTCCTTGGGCAGGACGGCGACCCCGGTTTTCAGCACCAGCCAACTGGCGCCGGTGATGCCGATAAACTTGCCCGCCAGCAGCCCCAGCGACACGCCCAGCAACACCGGATTGCCCAGCGTTGCCCCGATGTCGCCAAAGGCCACGGGGATGC
>JALWQC010000007.1 GCA_027080755.1 Paracoccaceae bacterium | reverse complement strand
TCCTCGTTCTTGGTGAACACCGGCTTGACCCGCAGGAACGGCAGGCCGCGCTTCACGGCCTCGCTTTCGATGGCGTCGATGGTTTTGGTAATGTCCTTGGCCTTGTAGACCCGCCCCGGACGGATCTTCACGAAGCGTTCGAAATCGCCCGCATCCACCCCGTTGATGGCAGAGGAAACCGTCGCCTCGCCGAAATTGTATTTGAACCCCTCGTTGATCGAATAGGTCAGCGTATAGGCGCTGCGGTCCGCGTTCAGCTCCGGCACCGAGGACAGAACCTCGAAATCGATATAGCCCTTGTTCTTGTAGTAGTCTTCCAGCTTCTGGCGGTCGCGCGCGATCTTGCCCGCATCGATGGTGTCCTTGCCCAGCAGGAAGGACAGCGCGTTGTATTCGTTGGTGTCGATCACCCCGCGCAGGCGGCGGTCCGAAAAGGCGCGGTTGCCGACAAAGCCGACCTTCGCAACCCCGACGACCGGCGCCTCGGTGATTTCGAACACCAGATTTACGCGCCCCTCGCCCAGCGGAATAATCACCGGGCGCACATTGACGTCCAGCTTGCCCTTCTGCGCATAAAGCTGCGCAATCCGCTGCGCATCGGTTTCGGCCGTCACCCGGTTATAGGGGCCACGGGCGGCGGAATCGACAACGCTGGCCAGAACCGCGTCCTTGATGTCCTTGTTACCCTCGAAAGCCACCTGCGAGATGCTGGGGTTTTCCACAACCTTGATCACCAGCGTTGCGCCGGAAACCACCAGATCGACGTTTTCGAACATGCCGCTGTCATAAAGGCGGCGCAGAATGGCGTTGATGTCGGCCGGCGTCAGGTTTTTGCCGAATTCCACCCCGGCAAAGTCCGCAATCGCCTGCGAGGGAATCAGCTGATTCCCCTGAACCGAGATATTCCGAATCACGGCCGCATCGGCCGCCGTGGCCAGAAAGGTCGTCGCCAGCAAAGGTGCGGCCACGGGCAGGCCAAGGAAAATACTGGTAATACATGATTTTACATTAAGTTTCTCAACCAAACTACGCCGCATGACATTTTCGCCTATCGTTGGAACCACGAAAATCCGTGGCCTTGTTACCGTCCCAATCCTAAAATCTCAGGATGTCGTTATACGTCACAAATACCATTAATAACAGCATCATGGCGAGACCTATTGAGACGGCACCTTCAATTGTTTTTCCCGCAAGCGGCTTCCCGCGTATCGCCTCTATCAGGTAGAACAGCAGATGCCCCCCGTCCAGCATCGGGATCGGGAACAGGTTCAGCAGGCCGATCCCCAGCGAGATCGCGGCCATGAAGCTGAAAAAGCTGGTAATTCCCTGACTGGCTGTCGCCTGCGCCATCTGCGCAATCCCGATCGGGCCTTGCAGGTTGGTCGGGCTGAGATCGCCGGTAAACATGTGTTTCAGCGCATTGAGCGACATCGCCAGCATATCATACATCTGCCCCGCGCCCAGCTTCACCGCCTTCCACAGCGGCACCGCTTCCGTTTTCGGCATATAGGCCGGCGAGCCGCTGACCCCGATCATCACCCGTTTGGCAAAGCCGCCCTCGCCGTCGGGGAATTCCACCACCTGCGGCGTGATCTGCAAATCCAGCGCCTGCCCGTTGCGCCAGACGGTGATCGGGATCGTGCGGTCCTGCGACGCCTCCACAATCGCCTTCAGGTCCAGGAAGCTGACCAGCGGCTTGCCGTCCGCCTTCAGGATCACATCGCCCTGTTGCAGCCCGGCCTTGTCCGCCGCCGACAGGGGCGTTACCCCGTAGACCGCCGCCGGATAGAGATAGGGCGCCTTGACCGTCAGCCGCGCCCCGTCCCGCAGCACCGTCACCTGCATATCGCCCGGCGGGTCCATATCCGCCGTGGCCTTGTAGACATCGCCATAGCTTTCAACCGGCGTGCCGTTCACCGCCAGAATTTCATCCCCCGCCCGCAGGTCATAGCCGTTGTCGGGAAAGGACAGCATTTCCCCGATCACAGGCCGCTCGGAGACCTGCCCCTGCGACAGGATCAAACCGGTGAAAATCACCAGCGCCAGCAGGAAATTCGCCAGCGGGCCGGCCAGAACCGTGGCCGCGCGTTTCCACAGGCGCGCGGCGGGGAAGCTGCGGGCGATATCCTCGGGGGACATGCCGGCCACGGCCTCGGCGTCGGGGGTGCTGGTGGGGTCGCGATCGCCGATAAACTTCACATATCCGCCCAGCGGAATCGCCGCGATCTGCCATTTGGTGCCGCGCTTGTCCACGCGCGACCACAGCACCGGCCCGAACCCGAGCGAGAACGTCTCTGCCCCGATCTCGCACCAGCGGCCGACAATATAATGCCCGTATTCATGCACAAAAACGATAACGCCCAGCGTGGCAACAAAGGCCAGAATCATCGTGATCGGCCCGCCAAAGACGGGTATCTGCGAAAGAAGCTCCA
>JALWQC010000006.1 GCA_027080755.1 Paracoccaceae bacterium | reverse complement strand
GCCAAACACCTGCGGTACCCCCAGCGCGATCACGGTGATAACGGGGATAAGCGAGTTGCGCAGGACATGCACCAGAACCACGGTGCGTTCCTTCAGGCCCTTGGCCCGTGCCGTGCGCACATAATCCTGCCCCAGATTGTCCAGCATAGAGGCCCGCATAAACCGGCTAAGCTGTGCGGCGTTATAAAAGGCCAGCACCATCACCGGCATGATCATCTGTTTGACCTGCAGGCCGAAGTTGTGCCAGCTGTCCACCTTCAGCGTGGTGTCATAGATCGACGGAAACCAGTGCAGCTTGACCGAGAAGATCACGATCAGCAGCAGACCGGTGAAAAATGTCGGCACGGAAAATCCCAGCATGGAAATAAACGTCCCGATCTGGTCGAACCAGCTGTATTGTTTATAGGCCGAGATCACCCCGATCGGAATCGCGATCAGGATACCTACCACATAGGACATGCCGACCACCCACAGGGTCTGGGGCATGCGCTCCACCACCAGATCCACCACGGGGGAGCGTGTGGCCCAGCTTTGCACGCGCAGCCGTTCGCCGTCGCCAATGGTGATATGGAACCACTGTTCGATCATATTGAGCGGCTCGTTCACGAAAAACTGCTGGCACCACAGCAGATAGCGCACAAGCATCGGCTTATCCAGGCCCAGGGACTCGCGGATATTGGCGCGCACATCGGGGGGGATGGTCAGGGGCAGGTTGCCCGTGGGGTCATTGGGTGCCGTGTCCAGAATGAAGAAGATGACAAAACTGATGAACAGAAGCGTCGGGATCGTGAAGATCAATCGCCGGATGGTAAAACTTAGCATGGAACGCCTCGATTAAGCAGTCTTGGAAATGGCCGCGGGATTGCCCCCGCGACCACAGGTTTTTCAGGGATTACTTGCGCGACCAGTCGGCAATGTTCCACAGATCGGAGTCCCAAACGTTCAGTTTGACACCTTCCAGCGAGTTCGCAGCAGCCGCTACGTTACCACGGTGGACCAGCGGAATGATGACATAGTCCTGCATCAGCATGTCGTTCATGGCCTTGGCCAGACGCGCACGCTCGTTGATGTCGGCGGTACCGGCCATTTCGGCGACCAGCTTGTCATACTCCGGGTTGCAGTAACGCGGCATGTTGGAGCCGAGCCATGCATTTTCCGGCGACGGGATCTGGTTGCACTGCCAGTTGCCCATATAGGCCTCGGGGTCGGTGCCGTCGAAGTTGTTGGCATACATTTCCAGATCGGCATAGAGCTTCTGGAAGGTATCCGGGCTGGACTGGTCCCCGCCGAAGAAGACAGCGGCGTCGATGTTCTTCAGCTCGGTTTCAACACCGATCTCGCCCCACCACTGTTTGATCAGCGCCTGGAAGTCCTGACGCACAGCATTGGTAGAGGTTTGATACAGGATCGACAGGCGAACACCGTCTTTGGCACGGATGCCGTCGGACCCGCGAACCCAGCCGGCCGCATCCAGCAGCGCGTTGGCGCCGGCGATGTCCTGAACTTCACAGCCGTCATTGGCGGTGGAGTTGTAGATAGCCGGGGACGGCAGAACGTTACAGGTTACCTTACCCGCTTTGCCATAGCCGACTTCTACCAGAAGCGGGCGGTCGATGGCCATGGACAGCGCCTGGCGCACGGCCTTGTCTGTCATGAACGGATGCGGATGCTTGACCGTAGAGCGTTCCTCGCCCCATTTGGGATCCGGGTCGGTCAGGTTGATCATCAGGCGTTCCACCAGCGGACCAAAGCCGGACAGCACGGTGCCCATGCCCTTGGATTCCATCTGTGCCAGAATTTCCGGTGCGATCTGCAGGTTCCAGGCGTAATCGAATTCGCCGGTTTCCAGAACGGAACGGGCAGCCGCCGCAGCATCCCCGCCACCTTTGAAGGTTACAGAGGCAAACGAAGGCTTGTTGGAATCGCGGTAGTTTTCATTGGCAACCAGCGAAATCGTGTCGTTTGCCTTGAATTCCGTAACCACGAACGGGCCGGTGCCGATGGGACCGAAGTTCTGTTCCGTACAGGTCGGGGCAGCCGCACCGGTACAATTTGCAAACTGTGCCGCCTGCAGGATCGGTGTGGTGGCGCCGACAAACGGGCCATAGGGGAAGGGCTTGGGCTTGCCGAAGGTGATTTTCACCGTCAGGTCGTCCAGCGCGGCAATTTCGGTCACATCACCGAATTTCGCCAGCTGCTGACAGCCGACTTCCTCGTTCAGGCAGTATTCCCCGGTGAACACAACGTCCGCCGCCGTCACGGCAGACCCGTCGGACCATTTCAGCCCGTCTTTCAGTTTCCACGTGATAGAGGTCAGATCCGCAGACACGCCGCCATTGGCAACGGTCGGGATTTCCTGCACCAGGGTCGGAACCATGTTGCCGTCTTCGTCGTAATGGGCCAGCGGCTCCAGAATCATGGAAGAAGCGTCGATATCC
>JALWQC010000005.1:1848-2439 GCA_027080755.1 Paracoccaceae bacterium | reverse complement strand
CCGTATAGCCATACCCCCCCGAGGACAGCCACCCCGCCGCCACCCCGTTGCGATAGATCGTCTCGCGGCCCAGCAGCACCACATCGGGCGCGCAGGTAAACCCGGCCAGCATTTTGTCCATCCCGCCGGATTTTTGCACTTCCAGCGCCGCGCGCCCCTTGAAGGGAATATCCTTGCGCAGTTTCACCGCCCAGCCGAGTCCGGCCTCCAGCGGGGTGTGGTCGGGGCCGATGTCACTGCCCCAGGCCCGATAGCCCTTTTCCAGCCGCAGAGATTCAATCGCGCGGTATCCGGCATTTTGCAGCCCGTGCGCCGCCCCCGCCTGCATCAGCGCCTTGTAGACATTCACCGCATTTTCGACAGGCAGGTGCAATTCCCAGCCCAACTCGCCAACATAGGTGACGCGCAGCGCCTGCACCGGACCGCCCGCGATGGCCAGCGTTCTGACCTGCCCGAAGGGAAACGCCTCGTTCGACACATCGGCGCGGGTCACGCTTTGCAAAATATCGCGCGCCTTCGGCCCCATCAGCGACAGAACCGCCTTGGCCGAGGTCACATCGAACAGCTGGCAGTTCAGCCCCGCCGAAATAT
>JALWQC010000005.1:0-1838 GCA_027080755.1 Paracoccaceae bacterium | reverse complement strand
CGGATCCAGTCGAAATCATGGGTGGCAAAGCCCGTGCCGGTGACGATATAGAATTCGTCCTCCGCCGCCCGCGCCACGGTCAGGTCACACGCGATCCCGCCCTTGTCATTCAGCATCTGCGTATAGGTCAGGCTGCCGACCGGCTTGTCCACGTCATTGGCACAAATCCAGTTCAGCGCCGCCAGCGCATCCGGTCCCTTCAGCACGAATTTGGCGAAACTGGACTGGTCGAACAACACGGCAGCCTCGCGCGCAGCCCTGTGTTCGCGCCCGACCGCATCAAACCAGTTCTGGCGGCCGAAGCTGTAGATATCTTCGGGCGTCTCGCCCTCGCCCGCGAACCAGTTCGGCCGCTCCCAGCCGAGCTTCTCGCCAAAACAGGCCCCCTGATCCTTCAGGATTTGATACAGCGGCGAGATCCGGTTCGGCCGCCCCGAGGTATATTCCTCGTGCGGCCAGTCCATCGTGTAATGCTTGCCGTATGCCTCCACCGTGCGGGTGCGGACCCAATCGGTGTCGAAATGCGGGCGCCCGAAACGGCGGATGTCGGCGGACCACAGATCAAAGGGCGGCGCACCGGTTGCCACCCATTCCGCCAGCGCCATCCCTGCCCCGCCACCAGCGGCAATCCCGAAAGCGTTGAAACCGGCCCCGACGAAAAAATTCGCCAGCTCCGGCGCCTCGCCAATGATGAAATTGCCGTCCGGCGTAAAACTTTCCGGCCCGTTGGTCAGGGTCCTGATACCGGCGGTTTCCAGCGCCGGCACACGGCCCAGGGCCAGTTCCATCAACGGCTCGAAATGGTCGAAATCCGCGTCCAGCAGGGAATAGTGGAACCCCTGCGGAATACCCTCCACCGCCCAGGGAATCGGGTTGGGCTCATATCCGCCCATGACCAGCCCGCCGACCTCTTCCTTGTAATAGGTCAAGCGGTCGGGGTCGCGCAGGGTCGGCAGGTTTTTGGGCATGCCTTCGATCGGCTCCGTCACCATATACTGGTGCTGCATAGAGACCAGCGGCACGTTAACCCCGAAACGGGCGGCGAAATCGCGGCTCCACTGGCCGGCGCACAGCACGACCTTTTCGCATTCTATCCGGCCCCTTTCGGTAATCACCGCGCGGATTTTGCCCTTGTCGATTTCCAGATCCAGCACCTTGCAATCCTCGACAATCCGCGCCCCGTTCATCCGCGCACCTTTGGCCAGCGCCATCGTGATATCGGAAGGGTTCGCCTGTCCGTCGCTGGGCAGGAAGGCGGCGCCGATCACGTCGTCCACCGTCATCAGGGGCCACAATTCCTGCGCCTCTTGCGGGGTCAGCAGCTGCATTTCAAGGCCGAAGGAATGTGCCGTGGTTGCCTGCCGCTTCACCTCCTGCCAGCGTTCCGGCGTGCAGGCCAGACGCAAGCCGCCGTTCATTTTCCAACCGGTGCCAAGGCCTGTTTCTTCCTCCAGCCGGTTGTAAAGATCGACGGAATAGCCCAGCAGCTGCGTGATGTTGGCATTGCTGCGCAACTGCCCGACCAGCCCCGCGGCGTGGAATGTCGTCCCCGAGGTCAGCTGCCTGCGTTCCAGCAGGGTGACCTCCTGTCCGGCTTTGGCCAGATGGTAAGCGGTGGAGCAGCCGATAATGCCGCCCCCGATTACCACGGTTTTAGAGGATTTCGGCAGATCAGACATCTTCGTCCCTTTCATAAGCTTGCAAAGCCTTGCGCAAACGCGCCAGATTTTGCGCCGTGTATTCCACATAATCGACGTCCAGATCCGAGGTCAGCTCGGACACCATGCTCCAGAGGGTTTCACGCAACAGCGCGGCGCATTTCATGGCGTAATAGCGCC
>JALWQC010000004.1 GCA_027080755.1 Paracoccaceae bacterium | reverse complement strand
CTATGATTGATATCAAGACAGATCCCGATGGCGCCCTGATTACGGCGACCCCGACGGACAAGATTTCCGAGGTGGATATCGCCAATCTGGCAGAGGCGTTCAACGATGCGGTGAATACGCACGACCGGATTCCGGCCCTGATGATCGTGGCCGAGAAATTCCCCGGATACGACAGCCTGAACGCGATGCTGGCACATCTGAAGCTGATCAAAAGCCGTGAAACACTGGTGCCGCGCGTGGCGCTGGTCTCGGACGGGGTGTTGCTGCGCAGCGCCGAGGCGATCGCCAAGCTGTTCATCAAGGCCGATATCCGCCATTTCGTTATGGCCGATCTGGAGGCCGCACGGGAATGGGCCCGCGACGGCGAGGTGCGCCCCGATGCGGTGAAAATTCTGGACGGTTTCCCCAACGATGTGCTGGCGATGGAAATCACGGGGCGGTTGCACGCGGCGGACTACGAGGAAGTCATCGACCCGCTGGTGGCCAAAAAACTGGAGCGCCACGACAAGCTGAAGGTGCTGCTGGTCGTTGACAAGGGGTTCGAGGGGGCGACCTCGGGGGCGGCCTGGGACGACCTGAAACTGGGCCTGAAGAATTTCACCCGATACAGCAAACTGGCCGTGGTGACGGATCTGCACTGGCTGCGCAACGCGGTGCGCCTGATGGGGCCGTTCATGCCGGCAAAGGTGCATACCTATCCGCTGATCAACAAGGACCTGGCCGAGGACTGGATCAAGACCTGACGGCCGCGAAGATTTTGCGAAAACCACCCTCCGGAATTCTGTTTCGGGGGGTGTTTTTTGGGCGGAAATTTCCGCGGGCGGGGGATGTTTACTAACATATGTTAGTAGACAGGGCGGGCCGCCTTCAATCCCCTGTTACAAAACGATTTTTCAGGAAATGCGGGCGGATGTTACCCCTTGCGGATCAGGTATACCCGATGGCTGCCGGCGTCTGTTTCCTCCAGCAACTTATGGCCCTGCTCGTTGCAGAAATGCGGCACGTCGATCACCGCCGCCGGATCATCGGCCAGCAGGCGCAGCACCTGCCCCTTTTCCAGCCCCTGCAAGCGCTTGCGCGCCTTGAGCACCGGAAGCGGGCATAGCAGCCCGATCGCGTCGAGTTCGTCATCCATACCCCTTGCCTACTGCGCCTTGAAATATTTGTCCACGCCATTGTGACAATTCGGGACATGACGCGCGGCCCCAAAGGGGGTAGGAAGGAAAAAAACGGAGTTTGCCGATGTTTGGAATCGATATTCTTGACGCCTCGCTCGGGGTGTCGCTGGTCATTGCGATGGCGGCGGGGCTGCTGTCGTTCCTGTCGCCCTGCGTGCTGCCGATCGTGCCGCCTTATCTGGCGTTCATGGGGGGGACCTCGATTGACGAAATGGCGGCGGGGCGGGATCGCGGCGTTATCATCAAGGCGCTGTCTTTCGTGCTGGGCCTGTCCACGGTGTTTATGTTTCTGGGGTTTGCGGCCTCGGCCTTCGGGCAGATGTTTTTGCAATACCAGGAACAGATGGGCATCGTCGCGGGCGTGGTTATCATCGTTTTCGGCCTGCATTTTCTGGGGATTTTCAAAATTCCGCTGCTGTATCGCGAGGCCCGCATAGACGCCGGCGACCGTGGCGGCAGCCTGATCGGGGCCTATGTTCTGGGGCTGGCCTTTGCCTTTGGCTGGACGCCCTGCATCGGGCCGATTCTGGGGACCATCCTGTCTATGGTGGCGCAGGAAGGCTCGGTCGAGCGGGGGCTGGTGATGATGGCCTTTTACGCCTTCGGTCTGGGGATTCCCTTCATTCTGGCCGCTGTTTTCATGCGCCGTTTCCTGAAGGTCATGAACCGGTTCAAGAAACACATGGGGCTGATTGAAAAGCCGATGGGCGTGCTGTTGATTGTTGTCGGGATCATGCTGATCACCGGCGCCTTTACCACCATGTCCTTCTGGCTGCTGGAAACATTTCCCATTCTCAGCCAGATCGGGTAAGGATTTCGTAACTGTTTTCTGGCCAGGTTCGGTATAGAGTGCGAATGTGAGTCCGTTATCCAAAGCCCCCGTGCGCCGGCGCCATGTTTTCTATGTGCCCGGCTATGACCCGATGCCGCCGCGCCGGTATCGGGAACTGTATCGTGCCGAGGGGTGCAAGCAGGCGGGGATCTCCGGTTTTGACATCGCGGTGAAGGGTAAGACGGGGCAGGGCGCGCGCTATCAGTGGGACGTTGCCGCGCGGATCGAGGGCGCGGAGGTGGACGCCACGATAGAGCTGCTGTTGTGGAACGATATCGTTCATGAGTCCATGCACAAGACGATTTTGCACACCTACTGGCTGCTGCTGAAAACCCTGTGGCTGTATGTGTCCAGCGGCGCGCTGCGGGCCCTGTTCCGCCTGCGCAAGGCGCCGATTCTGGCGGCGATGTATCCGGTGGTGATCCTGCTGGGGC
>JALWQC010000003.1 GCA_027080755.1 Paracoccaceae bacterium | reverse complement strand
CTGAAGGACAAAGGGAAACCACACAAGATCGTCCTCATCGCCGTCGCCAGAAAACTCATCATCATCGCGAATGCAATGCTAGCCAGAAATACACCATGGAGAACGGCGTAAAGATACAGTTGCTAGAACCGAATTTCCACATCCGGCAGGTCCAGCGCCCGTATCAGATCGCGCACCTCCTGACGGGCGGCGATGTTGGACAGGTTCAGGGTCTTGCGCCCGATGTCCTTCAGGTCCAGCAGGGTCAGCCCGTCCAGAAACAGCTCGCGGAAAACCACCCGTTCGGAAAAGCCGGGGACCAGCCGGAAACCGATGCGCTTTGACAGATCCGCCAGCGCCGCGCCGACCTTGCGTTTGTTCAAGGCGTTCTGCGTGCCCATGCGGTTGCGCAGCACCACCCAGTCCACCGGTTTCAGTCCGGCCGAGGCCCGCAGCTGCCGCGCGTCCCACACCATTTCGGAATAGACCGACGGCCCCAGCACCCGCCCCGTTGCCGGATCGAGCCGCGCCAGAAGGTCGAAATCGATCAGGCTGTCGTTCATCGGGGTGATCAGCGTATCGGCCACCGAATGCGCCATCTGGGCATAGCGTGTGTGCGCCCCCGGACAGTCGATCAGGATAAAACTGCAGTCCCGTTCCAGCGTGGTCAGGGCGTCGGCGAAACGGGACTCTTCTTCCGCCTGGGCGGCACTTTGGCTGTCCTCCTGCGAGGCCCGCAGCGCAAAGCGTTTGGGCATGGGCAGGTCCAGATCGTTGAGGGCGCAGTAGGCCTCGCGGTTATCGATATAGCGGAAAAAGCTTTGCTGGCGCAGGTCCAGATCCAGCGCCCCCACCTGATGCCCGGACCGCGACAGGGCCGCCATAAGGTGCATCGCCGTAGTGGATTTGCCCGAGCCGCCCTTTTCATTCCCCAAGACAATGATATGCGCCATGCTACCCCCGACAAAAAAGCGCGCCCCGTGGGGACGCGCCTGAATGTGTATCTGATTCCGGCAATGCGGAAAAGATCAGAAGCCAAGACCTTCGTATTTTTTCTTGAACTTGGAAACACGGCCGCCGGTGTCCATCAGACGGGCGTTACCGCCGGTCCATGCGGGATGCACGGTCGGGTCGATGTCCAGCACAAGGGTGTCACCCTCTTTGCCATAGGTGGAACGGGTTTCATAGGTCGTGCCGTCGGTCATCTTGACGGTAATCATGTGGTAATCCGGGTGGATATCGTTTTTCATGTTCTGGCTCCTGATATGCGGGACTAAGCACCCTGCGGCACCGGTTGGTCCGGTAGGATGTCGCCTCGCGAAAACTGAAGTCTGGCCTATAGCGGGAATCGTCCCGATGGGCAAGGGCTATTACAGCTTCTTGTGCATTCTGGAGCGGCGCAGCTCGGCCAGGTCGATTTGCGGGCGGTCGGCCTGCAGGCCGGCCAGTTCGTCCATGGCCCTGCGGTGGCGTTCTTCTTCGCCTTTCAGGTGGTTGGCATAGGCCAGCGCCGCCCCCGCATACAGCGCGCTGGAGGCCCAGAGCATATAGATATTGCTCCACATGAAAAAGCGGGGCGCGATGTTGGACAGGCCTTCCAGGGTCAGATACGGTCCGCCGAATGCGAAGATAAACAGCATGTAGGGCAGGAAAATCACCACCAGTGCCAGCACGAACAAGTTCCAGAATTGCGCCCCCAGCCCCCAGATCGTGTGATGGTTCGGGGGCTTGGCCACGGCCATAGCGGCGGCGGCGGCCATGGAAACGCCCATTGCCGCAAAGGCGACGCAATAGCCGAAAACCCAGCCGGACAGGGCTATGATGGGGAATTTCACGGCGGCCTTGGCGACGAAATAGCTTTTGAACTGGCCGATCAGACTGTTGGCCTGCCCGAGATTGTCCAGATAGCTGGTGTCCACCAGATGCAGCACGGTATACATGGTCGCCACGCCGAAAAGCACCATGATGACGCCCATAAGCGGCACGTTGAAACGCAAAATACGGAAGGTGACGCTGAACAGCTTGCCGATCTCGGCGCCCTTGGTGACCTTCAGGATCATCAGCCCGCCGCGAATGGCCAGCACGGACAACAGCACGTTCAAAGGGATCCAGAACAGGACGATGATCATCAGCAGGGCGATCGGTTCGTCCTGCAGAAGATCGAAGACAATCATCACGCCGTATACCGTTATTGCCAGCACCGGCATCCAGAACAGGGCGACAGCAAAGGACAGCACCAGTGCGCGCACCAAAAATTCACCGAACCACATTGGCCAACCTCCCAGAGTTTTCCCGAAGATGCCCTATCTCGGGACGCGGTGGAAGGGGGACGGGGGAAAAATCCCGCAAAAAAACGGGCGCCCGCATGGGACGCCCGTCTGAATTCTGCCGGTTCCGCCTATTTTTTCTCTTTAAGCGGACGGTAGTTTGTTTTTTCCGGGATACGGGCCGATTTGCCGCGACGTTCACGA
>JALWQC010000002.1 GCA_027080755.1 Paracoccaceae bacterium | reverse complement strand
TGATCGCGGGCAATCAGCCGCTGCAGCGCCGCCACCTCGGTGCGCAGGGCGTTCGCCTCGCCCTCGGCACCGGACAAAGTGCCGCGCGCCTCGGATTCCGCGGTCTGGGCCTCGGCGCGGGCGGTTTCGGCGGCAGACAGGGCGGTTTCGGCCCGCACGGCGGCAGCGGTCGCATCCTGTTGTGCAGCCCTGGCAGCCTGCAAACGATCCCCCGCACCGGCCAGATCCGTTTCCAGCGTCGCGGCGGCCTGTCGGGCGCGGTCCGTTTCGGCTGCCAGTTTTTCCACGGTGGCGCGGGCCTCTTCCAGACGGCGGCGCGCGGCCTGATGACGGGCAGACAGGCGCGCGGCATCCTCGGTCAGACGGTCCAGACCGGCCTCCTGTTCCTGCAAAACGGTTCCGGCCTCGCGCGCGGCATCCTTGGCTGCCTCCAGCCGTTCGTCGTGGCCCTTGTGCGCCTTTTCCAGCGCCTCGCGTTCCCAGTCCAGCCGCGCGATGGTTTCGCCGGCGTCGTGGTTCAGGCCCTTTTCCCGTTCCATATCGCGGCCCAGCTGGGCGATACGGGCCTGCAATTCGGCGATCGTCTGGCGGGCGCGGTCTTCCTGATCCTTCAGGGCATCGCGTTCCACCAGCAAACGTTGCAATATGGCGCCGGCGATGGCCTCTTCCTCGCGCAGGGGGGGGATTTTCCCCTCGGCCTCGGCCCGGAGGCGCGCCGCCGCCGAGGCCTGCCCCTGCGCCGCCGCGGCCGTCTTTGTGGCCTGCGTCAGGGCCGCGCCCGCGCTTTGGCGTTCCACATCCGCCTCGCGCCAGCGCCGATACAGCAACAGCCCCTCGGCGCGGCGCAATTCATCGGCAATCTCGCGATACCGCGCCGCCTGCCGCGCCTGACGGGCCAGCGATTTCAACTGGCTGTCGAGTTGTTCCAGCACATCCTCTATC
This sequence comes from Paracoccaceae bacterium, assembly GCA_027080755.1. Classification (GTDB taxonomy): domain Bacteria; phylum Pseudomonadota; class Alphaproteobacteria; order Rhodobacterales; family Rhodobacteraceae; genus NORP23. The sequence goes on along the minus strand of JALWQC010000002.1, from coordinate 1,517 downwards.
CGCGCCATGTTGGTTTCGGCGCCGTTCAGCTTCAGCTCCGCCTCGTGGCGCCGCTGATAGAGTCCGGAAATCCCCGCCGCCTCCTCCAGCACCCGCCGGCGGGTTTTCGGCTTGGCGTTGATCAGCTCGGAAATCTGGCCCTGCCTGACCAGCGCCGGCGAATGCGCCCCGGTAGAGGCATCGGCAAACAGCATCTGCACATCGCGCGCGCGCACATCCTTGCCGTTAACCTTGTAGGCAGAGCCCGCATCGCGGGTAATCCGGCGCACAATTTCCAGCTTGTCCTTGTCGTTGAAAGCGGCCGGCGCAAGGCGCGCGGAATTGTCGATGGTCAGGGTGACCTCGGCGTAATTGCGCGCCGGCCGGCTGGCGGCACCGGCGAAAATCACGTCCTCCATCCCCGAGCCGCGCATGGATTTGGCGCGGTTTTCCCCCATGACCCAGCGCATGGCCTCCAACAGGTTCGACTTGCCGCAACCGTTCGGCCCGACCACACCGGTCAGCCCCGGCGCAATCGCCAGTTCGGTCGGGTCCACAAAGCTTTTGAAGCCCAGAAGTCGGAGTTTGTTAAACTGCACGCGGCGCCTTTACACTTGATTCTTGTCGATAGGACAGGATTCCGGCCAATCCCCCTTGAGTCAACCGCTAACCCCTGTATCTGGCAGCTTTCGGCCAGTTATCCACAAGATATCGTATAGACTTGCCTTTTTCGAACCGCTAGGCTGGGCGTAACAAAGGGGAAAAACATGACGACACTTCTGGGAATTTCCGGTGCCCTGCGCAAGGATTCACGCAACACGGCCCTGGTAAAAGAGGCCGCGCGGATTTTCGCGCCCGACGCATTCATCCTCGCCGATCTGGACCTGCCGCTTTACAATGGCGATGTCGAGGACGCAGAGGGCATCCCCCCCGCCGTGCAGCGCCTGCACGACCAGATCAAGGCGGCCGATGCGGTGGTGATTTCGACGCCGGAATACAATAAAAACCTGTCCGGCGTGCTGAAAAACGCGCTGGACTGGGTGTCGCGCGTGCGCCCGCAACCCTGGGCCAAAAAACCGGTTGCGATCCTGTCTGCGGCGGACGGGCGCGCGGGGGGCGAACGGGCGCAATACTCGCTCCGCCACGCCATGACCCCGTTCAATCCGCGCATCCTGCAAGGCCCCGAAGTGATGATCGCCGACGCCGCCAACGCCTTTGACGCGGATGGCCATCTGGTTAACGAGGTCTCGATCCGCACCCTTACCCGCCTGATGGAGGCGTTAAAGGCAGAAATTCCGCAAGGATAAACCCTTCCTTAACCTTTACCCCCTATAGTCATCCCCACTGAGCGAGGGCGGGCTTTCCACCCGCAGGTTTACCGCGCCGGAACAATTTTAACCAATTTTGTTGCCAATTGTCGGCAACACCCTATCCGCCTGAAAGTTGCGCCGGGTAGGGCGTAGACCCATAAACCACAAACCACCAGCACGATCCTCGCGAAATATCAATGGTTTGGGACGCGCCGCACAGGGTGGCCC
>JALWQC010000001.1 GCA_027080755.1 Paracoccaceae bacterium | reverse complement strand
CACTGGCCGGCACGGGGAAAACCACCCTGGCACGCCTGATTTCGGGGGTGGAGCGCCCGGACCGCGGGCTGGTGGACCGCCGCTGTTCCGTTTCCTTTCCGCTCGGCTCCACGCTCGGCTTCCATCCCGGGCTGTCGGGGGCCGAAAACGTGCGCCTGCTGGCCCGCCTGCTGCGCCGCGATGTGGCCGAAACCGTGGACTATTGCGAAAGCTTCGCCGATATCGGCAAGGCCTTCCAGCGCCCCGTCGGCCAATACGCCCCGGCCCTGCGCGCGCGCCTCGGCTTTGCCTTTTCCATGTCCGTGGAATTCGACACATACCTGAGCGACGGCGTCACCAGCGCCGGCGACCACCTGTTTCGCGACAAATGCGAGGCGGCCCTGTTTGAACGTCTGAACCGTTCCGGCCTGATCCTTCTGTCGCGCCACGCCCGCAGCCTGAACCGGTTCTGCACCCGCTTTTTCGCCCTGCACGAGGGGCAACTGATCCCCTGTGATTCCGCCGAACAGGCGCAGGACACCCTCGATTACGCCGGCTCCTACGGCAACACCTTCTGGAACGCAGAGGCCCGCCATGCCTGAGATTATCCCCTCTCCAACCGTCAGCGAAGAGGCCGAGCGCCTGCGCAAATGGCGCGAGATCCGCCGCCGCGCCGCCGAGGATCCCGCCCATGACCGTCAGCAACAGGCCGCCCTGACCCGCGAGCAGCGCCTCGAACAATTCGAGGCCGACAAAACCCGCCGCATCCGCGAGGCCGAGGCCCGCCGCAAGGCCGAAGCCGAGGCCATCGAAACCCGCCGCATGGAAAAGGCCCGCGCCCATCTGGAGGCCCTGGACGACATCGAAACGGCCAAGGCGCACCTGCTGGCCGCCCGCCGTAAAACCCGCCGCCTGACTCTGCTGGCCTTTGGCGCCAGCGTCATCCTGCCAACCCTTGCGACGGCGCTGTATTTCACCCTGATCGCACCGCCCCTGTACAGTCCCACCAGCAGTCTGACGCGGGCCGATGCCGCCCCCGACCCCCTGCGCAACCCGTTATTCCTGGACAGCCGGCCGATGCAGGCCTCGGCCATGGCGCCGGCCTTCCGGATGCGGGCGGCCCTTTATGCCGCCAGCCCCGCCCCGCGCCCCTTCGATATATCCATCAACACGCGCGAGGGGCTGATAACCCTGACCGCAATGGCCAACACCCCCGAAGATGCCCGGCAACGCAACGCCGAAACCATCGCTGCACTGACGGGGCCGGTCGATCTGGTTTCCCCCCCCGCCCAGGCGCAAAAAATCGCGCTGGCCCCTCGTAAAACCCTGCTGGTCTTTTTGTCCGGCCTGTCCCTTTTCGCCCTTGGCGCGGTGTTTCTGAAATCGATCCTGCACCACGCCCGCACCTGAACCGGAGTCCCCGATGAATATCAACACCCCCCTTTCCACAGAAAAATCCCTGCCCTACACCCCGCTGCGCACCGATGAAACCATCGCCGTTATCGGCCTTGGCTACGTCGGCCTGCCGGTGGCCATCGGCTTTGCCCGCCACTTCGCCAATGTCACCGGTTTCGACATTTCCGACCAGCGGGTGACACAGCTGCGCCACGGGTTCGACAACACGCTGGAGATCGACCGCCGCGAGATTTCCGATTCCCGCCTGGAGGTCACCGCCGACACAGGCGCCCTGTCCGACACCAGCTTTTTCGTCGTCACCGTCCCCACCCCGATCGACAAGGGCAACCGCCCCGACCTGTCCCCGCTGGAATCCGCCTGCCGCGCCATCGGCCCGCATCTGAAAAAAGGGGCCGTGGTGGTTTTTGAATCCACCGTCTACCCCGGCGTGACCGAGGATATCTGCGGCCCGATTCTGACGCAAACCTCGGGCCTGACCTGCGGCAAGGATTTCAAGCTGGGCTACAGCCCCGAGCGCATCAACCCGGGCGACACCGAACACCGGCTGGAAACCATCGTAAAGGTGGTTTCGGGGCAGGACAGCGAAACCCTGCAACGGGTTGCCGATGTCTATGGCACGCTCGTCCCTGCCGGCGTCCATCGCGCACCCTCTATCCGTGTGGCCGAGGCGGCCAAGGTGATCGAAAACACGCAGCGCGACGTCAATATCGCCCTGATGAACGAAATCGCCATCATCTGCGAACGCATGGGCATCAACAGCCACGATGTGTTGCAGGCCGCCGGCACGAAGTGGAATTTCCTGCCCTTTACCCCCGGTCTGGTCGGCGGGCATTGCATCGGTGTCGATCCCTATTACCTGACCGCCAAAGCCGAGGAACTGGGCTATCATTCCGAGGTCATCCTCTCCGGTCGGCGCGTCAATGACAGCATGGGCGGGCGGATTGCCGAAAAGGCGGTGAAAATGCTGTCGGCCATGCGCGTCCCCCTGACCGAGGCCCGCGTCGGGGTTCTGGGCCTGACGTTCAAGGAAAACGTGCCGGATCTGCGCAATTCCAAAACCTTCGATG